>JAQBZS010000083.1 GCA_027622115.1 Planctomycetota bacterium
TTCCGGCCTCAGTTTTTTGCCGGGGTTTAGCGAGGCCTCCAAAAGGGTCAGACCCCTTTTCAGATAGCTTCTAGCGATCTTCGTCGTTGACCACCAACACCACGGAAGCCGCATCCCCGTTGTACTTGCCTAGGATCGACCAGGTATTCCAACCCAACGCGGCTCGAATCAAGGCACCGCTACCGAGTCGGCACTGGGGGACTTCGTCGGCGAGCAAGACCAATTCGACATCGAAATCGAATTCCGGTCCGACATAGAACCGCACGAATTCAGTCAGCGGCCGGTGCGCATCACCGACGGGAATCAGCCGTTGAAATTCTTGATACGTAAGCGGCCCGACTTGGACGCGGAACTTGCTTTGAGCGTCCCACACGCGTCGTCCAACAACCGTTTCACGACCCAATCGACGGTTCTGTTTGCCGATCTTGGTTCGCTCGGATTCGTCGAGCACCAACCATTGGCCCTGAAACTGGCGGATCGCGACGGGGACTTGAAAATAGTCGGTGAGGATTGCTTCCAGTGCGACTGCGGACCGGTGACTCTGTGCCAGCAACCCGGCATAGAACCTCAACGTCTCGTCCCGAATTTCGTGTCGCGGTTCGAGACGATTACGAACTTGCATCTGGTAGCGGATCGACGGTGGTCCCGCGCCCGTCAATTCCAGCAAACATTGAGAAAAGCGGTCGAGCGCCGGTCGTTCATCAATTACGAAACCACGCTGTTTGGCTTCGCCGGCTTTGAGGGCGTTGGCTTCCTGCTGCACCACGTCTTCATGTCGCAGCCAGAAACGATACTTTTCCCAAGCTCGGTAGAACAACGAGATCAGCCGGTGATTGAAAATGTCCAAGAATTCACGAAGCGTGTGATCCTTCATCGCCATCCGTTGGACGACCGTTTCCGTGTACCACTGCGGCAACGCCCCGATCGGCCCCGTCATTCCCATGAAGTTGACGTGCAATTCCACGGGGTGTCCGGGCTCCGTGTCGAATTTGGCCGATTGGATTTGGCTGGCGGGAAACTCCAACGACTGGTGAGCGCGGAAGCGCACGATTTCATTCCGCGGCACGGATTGCCGACCCACGGGATCACGATCGCGAAACATGCGAGCGAGTAAGCGGACAGCCTGAAAGAATTCGAAGCGGTACGGTGCCTCTTCGAGCAACTCGTCGATCCGTTTGTCTCGCGATACGCGTCGCGCGACTTGGGTGATCTCGCGTGCGGATTTGTCCGTGGTTGATGCAGGCTCAGCGGGCATTTCGATTCCTGGGAGTATTCGTGCTCTTTTTGCCGTTGGAATTGCGGCTACAAAGTGAACCTTCGGGGTCACACTTGGCGCGAATGAGGATGGAAATGCAAATTGTTGTGTGCGGCAAAGACCGCACCAACGCGATCTCACCAATTTGCAATTCTCAATTTGCAATTCCCATTCACCCAAGCAGCATCCCAGCATAGCCAACCACGCGAGCCGTATCGCCGGTGACATCCGCGCTCGTCGCGTAGCCGGTTCGTAGGCACTTTGTCAGGCTGCCCATCTGTTGCAGCGCCTGCATCACGATGACGGCCGGCAACATCCCGCACATGCTGATGTCGTGCTGGCGGACCGTGTCAAACAAGTCTTGCGGATTGAGCCGTTCCATCGCCGCCAAGGCGATTTCGTCCAGCCGACGGTTCTCGTCGTCGCTGGCGAAGTGATTCATGTCGCTGGAAATCACCAGCAGCGGTGCTTCCGACATTGACTGGATGACTCGAACCAGACCCTCCGCGAAACCGACACACTGCTCGAAGGTGCCGCCGCCGAGCGCGATGCCCACGACCCGCGACTGCGGAGCCAGCTTCGCCAAGAACGGCAGTTCGACTTCGATCGCATGTTCCAGTTGGTGCGCGGCCGCATCGAGTTGCAGGTTGGGGATCTCCTCGGCGAGTCGTTTCGCCAAATCCACATCGTTGGCCAAAGTGGCTCCGGGGATACTCCATGTCTCGTGCGGAGCCACCGCCCAATCCACGCCGTTGCGCGTGTGCTTGGGTCCGAGCACAATCACGGTCCTGGGGATTTCGACCTGTTGCAACGCTTCCGCCACCAACCGACCGGAAAACTTGAGGCCGGCATGTGGGACCATCAACGCCGGCCAATGCTGTTTCGAGTGACCATTCGAACTCAGCATCTCGTCAACCGTTTTGGCCAGTTCGTCGGCGTTTCCGGGATAGAACGAACCTGCCACTGCGGGGACTCGGACATCGGCACCGGCCTTCGGTTTGGGGACGTTCGATACGGTGACGGGCGATTCCGTCGACAACGCCGCCATGCTGAACAACGCCGCCGCTTCTGGATTGATCGGATGCAGATCGGCGGCCACCGACTCGAGCAATTCATCGGCGGATACGTCTCGATTGAACGTCCAGACATTCTTCGCGCCTTCGATTGCCAACAGGGCTCGCGTGGCCGTGTCGACTCCGTCCAAGTCGGGAACCGAGAGCGTGCCGTTCATGGCGGCGTCGTGCAGGACGGTGACGCCGGTCGTGATTTGGTCGACGGCGTCGCCTTGAATGCCGGCGGACTGGAGAGCGTTCGCCGAGGCTTCGCACAACTTGAACAGCGTCGATTGCAGCGGAACACCCGGCCGCAAATTGAAGTTGGAAATCCGTAACGGCACGTCTCGACCGGGAATGTGTACGCCGATTTCGACGCCGACCACGGTGCCGTCGGACACGCCGGGCAAGTAGTAGTTCGGGATCGCGCCGCGAGCCAACGCGATCACGTTCGACTTGCAAAACACGTTCATTTGTTGCAACTCACTCTCGGTCAACGGAGCCGCCTTTTCCGTCGAGAACCGAGCAATCACGTCCGTGTCGAAATCACCGGCGATCGAATGGCCTTCAAACGTCAGCAATTGCGTGTTGGAGTCTTTCCAGGCCGTCGACGGCAGCCCGGCTTTGCGACACACCATCCGCAAGAAACCTTCGGCGTCCACGTCGTGTTCAACGGCGACGCTCGGCAGCAGCAGCCCCGCCTGGTTGCCTCGCTGAATTCGCAGGCCGTGCCGCCCGATCTTGATTTCACCGATCCGCGACAGCCCCTGCGACGTCATCTGTCGCAGGCCGAACAACAAGTAGACGTCGACATGCAAGAACGGCAACTCGCTGGGAGAAATCGGCGGCATGCGGTTGTCTTCAGTCGCCGTTCGCACCGCCGCGTTGCCGAGCGCATCGAATAACCGCGTGTCTGGGCCGAGCGATCCACAGCAGCCCCGCAGGCGATCACGGCGTTCCGCGGTCACAAACACGCCGGCCACCGGGGTCTCCGCCGCGTCGGCCAATGTCGCATCCGAGAACTTGGCCGGCTTGTCGTTCACCGACGCGGCAATGACTTCGCACGCCGAACGATGCAGGACTCGTTCTTGTTCGTCCGTGAGTTGAGGCCGCGAGGCGGAGCGTCGTGTCGCCATGGTGGATCCTTTTGAAGGGCGAGGCGGAGTGGCCAAAGTCGGCAGCTCCAGGGCGGATGTCTGCGAATAGTCCGAAATCTGAACGGGCTGCCGTTTGCGACCCCATGTTCCAGGTTGAGACTGAAAGCGACCGGCAATCTGTGCGTTGCAATTCGCGCAGTGATCCAGCTGCATGGCATAGCGGCCAAGTTGATGCCAATCGCGTTCAATCAACAGATTCTTGCACGCCGGACAATAGGTGCTCTGATGCGCCACGTCGTTGACGTTGCCGACATACGCGAATTTGATCCCGGCCCTGGTGGCGATGTCATGGCCGCGCAGCAGTGTTTCGTGCGGAGTCCGCGGACGATCGGTCATGCGAAAGTCCGGATGAAAGGCCGTGAAGTGGATCGGCACTTCGTCACCGACATGCTCCAACACCCAATCGCACATGCGTCGCAGTTCGGCGTCGGAATCGTTGGCTTGTGGGATGATCAGGTTCGTGATTTCGAACCACACATCGCTGTCCTTCTTGAGCCACTCCAGCGTGTCGAGCACCGGCTGCAAATGCGAAGACGTCAATTTGTAATAGAACTCTTCGGTAAACGCTTTGAGGTCGACGTTGGCGGCGTCCATCTCGTGAAAGAACGGTCCGCGAGCTTCCGGCGTGATGTATCCGGCCGTGACCGCCACGGACTTGATGCCTCGATCTCGGCACGCCCGAGCCGTATCGATGGCGTATTCCGCCCAGATGACGGGGTCGTTGTAGGTATAGGCCACGCTCAAGCAGCCCAGCTTCGCGGCGGCTTCGGCGATGTTGTCCGGCGACGCCTGATTGCTGAGTCGTTCGATTTCGCGTGATTTCGAGATGTCCCAATTCTGGCAAAACTTGCAGCCCAGATTGCAACCAGCCGTCCCGAACGACAGCACGCTCGTGCCGGGATAGAAGTGGTTCAGCGGTTTCTTTTCGATGGGATCGACGCAGAACCCGGTGCTGCGACCGTAAGTCGTGAGCACCATTTCGCCGCCGCGGTTCTCCCGCACGAAGCAGAATCCACGATCGCCATCGCTGAGGTGACAGGCACGCGGACAAAGCTCGCACAGCACACGTCCATCGTCGGTGTCTCGCCACCATCCACCCGCAACGGTCCCATCGGCATTGGCCGGTATCTTCGGAGGCAGTGTGACAACGCGCGACATGGTTCGTGTCCCGAGCGAAACTTGGCGTATGGGAGGGTCTTACCGCAATGTCGCTGAGTCTGGCAAGACGCATCAATGCATGGCTCAAGGCGACTCGTCTTGTGGCGGAATCGCGAATTCCATATACGGCGCGCGGTTTGAGCACCATCACGAAGATGGTGTGCGCGGATGCTTGGCCGCTTGTTGTCGAGCGGATTCCATCGAGGCAAAGCACGGATGCGGCTGCTGCAGCGTTACATCCTGTATGAATTGATTCGAGTCTTCGCGTCGCTTCTGAGCGGCCTGACGGTGGTGCTGGTGTTTGTCGGCGTGTTTCGAGAAGCCAGCGAAAGCGGATTGGGGCCGTATCAAATCCTGCAGATTCTGCCGTACGTCGTGCCCAGCTTGTTGCCGTTCACAATCCCCGCCACGCTGCTACTGACGGTCTGCGTGGTCTATGGACGAATCGCCGGCGATCAGGAAATCACCGCAGCCAAAGCCGCTGGGATCAACGTGATGTCCCTGCTGTGGCCAGCCTTTCTGTTGGGCGGCGTGCTGACGGTGTGTTCGTTCGTGCTAACGGATCGAGTCATCCCCTGGGCAATGTACAACATCCAAAGCAAAGTCACGCTGGCGATGGAAGACATCTTCTTGGACATGTTGCGATCGCAACATTACGTCACCGACCCACAACACGGCCTTTCGATCAATGTCCACGATGTGGAAGGCAAGCGACTGATCTCACCGATTTTTCGCTACCAACCGCCGGGACACAGTGCCGTCACGATGCAGGCGGAAGAGGCCACGCTGAAGTTTGATCTTGAACATCAGCAGGTCAACTTGCACTTGATCCGCGGGCAGATCGACATCCCAGGTTCACGAACTGTGTGGTTTGAGAAGGAAGACCACCCGTTTCCGTTGCCGTCGACGATCCCGAAACCGAAGCCGCGACACCTGAGCATTCGAGAAATCCGCCGCAAGTCGAATGAACTCAAGCGAGACGTCGACAACGCTCGGCTGGAACGGGATATGTACACGGCGATGGCCCTGGCACTCGGCAACTTTCACGACTTGGCCGGCGAACGCTTCCTGCAATTCGACTCGAAGCTTTCCAACAACCTCAAGGATTTGGCCAAGTTCGAGACCGAAATCCACAGTCGTTTCGCGATGGCCTCGAGCTGCCTGTTCTTCGTGGTGCTGGGTGCTCCGTTTGCGATCCTGCAAGGTCGCAAACAGTTTCTGACAGCGTTTTTTATGTGTTTCATGCCGATACTGTTCGGGTATTACCCGGTGGTTCTGCTGATGATGAACCTATCGAAGACGGATTCGGTATCACCCGTCTGGGGGATGTGGGTCGGCAATTTCCTGATGCTGATCGCGGCGGTCATTACGCTGCGCAAGGTGCAGCGGCATTGACGCTGCGGGTCGGAATGACGTCGTTGCAGGTGGCACAGCCACCCTGGCCGTGATTCTCTTCACTCAATGGCTGGAAGCCCGTGCCACGTTGCCGCGGGCAACAGTAGGTCGCTATTTATCGATCGATTTCGGCAGCACCAGTTCTTGAAGCATTGTGTATCTCACGACATTGATCGCGATCTTGAATGCGTCTTCGGAGATGTAGCCGCTGCAGGCCACGTTGGATTGACGCTCCATCGCGCAACTGATGTCGTACTTGCTGTAGATCACCGGATAGCGACCGTCGATTTCGACGCCCTCCAAGAACGGCTCACCGGCTTCGACCTTGGTTTCCAACGTCGCGTTTTGGGCCTCGGACTGCAACACGCGGCGACGCACTTTGCGGATGTCGAAACCCACGTCCGTCGAAAACAACTCGTGCTCGATCGGGATGCGTTTCATGCTCGACTTCGGAAACAATTGCTGCATCAGCACTCGGAAACTCTGATCGAACGGCTTCGCGCCGCAGCACGAGTCCGCGAACAGCACGCCGCCGCGACTGAGATACGTTCGCAATTGGTCTTGTTCCGCACCGCTCAATTGAAAACTGCTGCGACCGTGCATGTAGAGGATCGGGTACTGGTAGATATTCTCGTCCGTGATCGAGAAATCCTTGCGCTTCGTCGATGTCAGGATGCCGGTGCGTTCCTTGATCGACTTCAACAGATTCTCGACCGATCGCGGTGCCGTGTCCCAACCGCCGCCGTGACGCAGTTTTGCGATGCGTAAAAAGCCGGCGTCGAACTGGTCCTTGGCGTTGCCCTCATCGGGTTTGGTGAGCCCTTTCAGCTTGCTCGGCGGTTCTCGTCCGGTGGCGTAGGCGATGATGTTGGCTCCGACTTCCAACGCGGATTGAATGCCGGCCTTCATTTTCTGCGAGCGATTCGGTGGATCGAACGGCGTCCATTTATCCCACAAACACGACACGTCGCTGGGGCAATAGATGATCGGCGTCCGGCACCCAAAATCGACGCCCAGCAACTCGACCTGCTTCGGGTCCAGCAGAAACTCGCTGCGATAGATCGGGTGATCGGGAGGCAGTCGCCGGAGCTTGGCTTCATCCGGATACATCTTGGTTTCCACGAACTCCCTGAAGCTGTCGTCGAAGTCGGCGGTTCCGCAATTGCGGACGGCCAGAATGAAGCCGCCCTCGTCCACGTACTTGCGTAACAGTCGTGCTTCGCGAGTCGTCATTGACAGCTTCTGCTTGCCGGTGATCAGCAAGATCGGCGCTTGTCGCAGCAGAGCCGGGCCGTCCTTTTCGGTGAGATCTTTGATGTTGATCGATTGCGAGGTCATCAGTTTGGGCCACTGCGGGCGACCACTGACCCACTCGGCCATATTGCGAGCGTCTTCCGGATGTTGATTCCAATCCGTGCTCATCACTTTGCGAGTGAACGGGTTGATGGCTCCGTACTCCAACTTGTTGATCAACACCGGGGCCAGCCCTTTGGAGAGAAACAGCAACGCCAGACTGGTGCCGACCACCGGATCCTTTTCCATGCTGCCGCGACCTTCCCACTGCCCGCCGATGGGCTGGTTCTTGACGAGAAACTCGGCACCTTCGCGATACCAATCCCATTCGCCGAAGAACCGCCGTCCTGTCAGCCGGCCGGCGCGTTCCAGCCCGTACAAGTAATACAGCAGCCAATTCCCACCGCGCACTCGCGGGTTGATGATGAAATCGCGCGGGATGCTTTCCAGCCAACGAATGGCCTTCTCGACGGACGGGTCGACTTTTTGCTCGACACAGCACCGCGGCGTGCCGTCCGGATTCTCGTCGTTACCTTCGGCTCGCATCCGAGTGACGATGGTCATCGTGGCGACGCCGGCCACCGTCATGCTGCCGTAGCCGTGGGATCGATCCGAGCTGTAACCCCAACTGCCGTCGTCGGTTTGTGATTTCAGCCAATGTTGGTAGGCCAAGTCCCACACATCGCGACGAACCTTGACGCCCATGCGAACGGCGTCTCGCAAACCAAGAATTGCGAACTGCCCGTTACTGCGGTCTCCGCCGATTCCCGGCGCGTCGCGGCGGATGCTGTAGTCCCAAGTGCCCTTGTTTTCGCCGCGCGTCAACTGCCCTTCTTCCAACAGCGTCGCCAGCTTGTGAACTTTGGCCAAGTCCTCTCCGGGTTCATTTGCAGCGGCGAACGCCATGATCATGAGACTGATGTCGTAGGTCGTCAGCGGCACTTCGGCGGCTCGCAAGAATTTCAGGCCGCGTTTGATCGGTTCGTCTTCCGGCGTCATTTCGCAATTCAACAAGGCCAGCACCACCAACGCCGTGACGCCCGTCGTCTTTTGCCGTGACCCGACCGACCAGGAACCATTGCCGTTCTGCTCGCGCAGCAGATATTGCGTGGCCGAACGAATCGCTTGCTCGACCTTTTCATGCGACAGTTCGCCGCCGCGAATGAAGGGGTCTTGCCCGAACGCGGATGGTTGACCGAAGCACGCACTCCAAACCACCGCTACAACCGCGAGCATTCGTCGGCGAGTCGATGTCATCATTGATCCAATCCTTTCAATTGCCCCGGCAAAATCGTTCGACGAGATTCGTCCCACTTCATCGGATTCCTGTACGGATCGCGGCAGTATACTGATGACTCACGTCCGTTTGTTTGCAATCCGGGAAGTGGGAAGTGGCATCTTCGATTGTTTTAGCCATGGACGATACACGCACGCATCAGCCGCACCAATCTCGACTTCGCCGCCTCTTGCGCCATCGAGTTGAAGCCGGGGTGATCGCGGTGGTGGTGCTGAGTTTGGCCTGGCTGCTGTTCAAATTCACGGCATCGCCTCCGGACCGAGTCGCCGTGTCGGGAACCGTGATCGGTGCCGAGGATCGCGACGGCTTGATCATGTTTATCTCGCAAGACGAGCACGCCACGGTTGCGGTGACCGAGTTGAAAAGAGGAAAGTATCAATTCACTTCAACCGAGGGTCCCGTCCCGGGAACGCAGCGAATTCTGATTCGATTTGAAGTAGGCCCCTTGCCGATTCCGGCCGATTCCGTCGATCCCGTGTTCAACAGCCTGGATGCGGGATCCACGATTCCAGCCTACGGACCGGCAATCTTGCTCAAAACACGCATTCCGGACGCAGGCTCTGATCGACTGGACTTGGAGCTACCGTGAGATGGCCTCATTGGAAATCATCGATGGCAAGAACGCGGGCAAACGTTTCTTCCTGACCGAAGCCAAGGAAATGTCCATCGGTCGCCATCCCATGTGCGACATCGTGCTCGCCGAAGGTGCCGTTTCGCGGAAGCACGCACGGATTACGCGCGACGGCGACGACTTCCTGATTGAAGACCTGGGTTCGCTCAACGGCACGCGAATCAACGGCGTGCTGATCGACAAGCGCGAACCGCTGGAGCCGCAAGACCGTATCCAGATCCAGGAATTGACGCTGAAGTTCCACGGCGACGACGACGCGAATCTCGGCACGAGCACCGCATTTCTGGATGCACCGAACAGCGACGCCAAGCCCGATCCACCCAGCGCGATTTTGGCGTCGGTCGATGTGGGTTCGTCAATTCGGAACCGGAAAGAACTCAACGCGGAAAACAAACTCAAGGCCTTCCAAGAGATCATCATCAACGTCGGCAACGCGATGGCCACGTCCGATGTGATTCAGCGGGTGTTCGAAAGTGTGTTCCGTATTTTCCCACAGGCCACGTGCGGGCATGTGATCGTCCGAGAACCCAAAGGAAAACGGCTGGTCAACCACACCTACGTTCGCGGTCGCAAGGGCGAAGAATCCGGCGCGAATGAATCCACGGACGTCAAACGCACGGTCAGTGCCACCATCGCCAAGAAAGTCATGAGTGAAGGCGTGGCGATCCTCAGCGCCGACGCGGTGAACGACGACCGCTTTTCCGCCAGCGAATCCGTGGCCGAAATGCGGATCCGTTCGATGCTGTGCGCACCGCTGATGGGATCGGACGAGAAGGCGTTGGGGATGATCCAGGTGGATACGCAATCCAGCGGTCAGGTCTTCAACGAAAGCGATTTGGACATGCTGGCGTGCGTGGCGACTCTGGTTGCGCATGCCGTCGAGCGGAGTCGCGTCCATGAAGAATTGCTGGAACTGGAATTCCAACATCAGGAGTTGGAGACCGCTCGCGACGTTCAACGCGAATTCCTGCCGCAGCACAGCCCCGACACACCCGGCTACGATTTCTTCGCGTTCTATGAACCGGCCTATCACGTCGGCGGCGACTATTACGATTACGTGTCGTTCCCGGACGGTCGATTGGCCATGAGTCTCGGCGACGTGTCCGGCAAGGGGATCGGGGCGGCGTTGTTCACGGCTCGATTGTGTTCGGAAGTCCGCTTCAGCTTGTCGAATCACGCGGACTTGGGATCCGCGGTGTGTGCACTCAATCGCTCGATGTTCGGCGAAACGTTTCAAGGACGATTCGTGACGTTTGTTGTGGGATTGCTCGATCCCCAAACGCATCGATTGACACTGGTGAATGCCGGTCACATGCCGCCGCTGCTCTGGCGTGCCGGCAAGGTCGAGCCGATTGGCGAGGGGCGAAACGGTCCGCCATTGGCGTTCGACACCGAGTGGAAATACGAAGAAGTGTCGATTGATCTGAAACCGGGCGACGCAGTCATCGCCTATACCGACGGCATCAGCGAAGCGGTGAATTCGCAACACACGATGCTGGGCAATCAAGGAGTGGTGGACGCGGCTCAACGCTATTCAGCGGACTCAAAACAACACATCGGTGAATTCGTACTGGATTCGGTGCGCGAATTCGTCGGCGATTTGGAACAGCAAGACGACACGTGTTTGCTGGCGTTTCGACGACTGCCGCGTCCATGAATCCTCAGTCTGGGGGCGTCGACCTAGTAGACCCGGCTGTGAATGGTATTGAGCTCCGAGATTTTGTACCTGTCGGATCCTGCCCAAGGTTTGTTCACACTGGAAGGCATACTCGGGACTATTGTCCGGTTGAACGACTGCCTGCCGGAGAGCCCGCGATCTCGATGCCGTTCGGAAGCGGACGCCCGGCGACCGTGAATCCGCGTCGGTGGGCGTAGTCTTGCAGTTCTCGAAAGATCGAGAATCCATCGGGGTAGACCCAGAACGTGAGCGTCGTGTCCTTGGCCGCTACTTCCAGCGTTCGGCGAAAAACGCTGTCCGGTCGCTGGGCGTCGGCAAACGTCTCGGCCGGCAACACGGCTTCCGGCTCCAGCCGCCATTCGCTGAGTCCGATGCGAATCGAGCCGCTGCCGTATTTCAGCTCATCCACGACGGAAGCCCGCATGCGAGACACCACGTAGTGCATCTTGAATCCGTTCATGGGTCCGATGACGCCGCGATGCGTGTTGAATTTGGCGAGCCACTCTTTTTGACGTCCGATTCGGCCCTTTAAGACGGCCAGCATTTCGTCCAACGGCACGACGGTGACTTTGTTCGCGGCGAGATGGAAATGCAGTTCATCGCCATCGACCGTCCGGGCCATCGGAGTCACCAGGTGGCGAAGTGTTTCCACCTTCGGCCCGCGCGCCTCTGCATCCTGGACGTCGGTTTGCAGGTCCGCCAACCGGCGATTCAGCGCAGCGGTCGTGGACTGCGCGGCGCTGAGGTCGTCGGTCGAAGACGTCAGAACCGCGGACTGCGTTTGGAGCGTTTTGTCGAGTTCCGCCAACCGTCGCTTGAGCGAACCGACTTGTAAGACGGCCTGCTTGACTTGCTGCCCGCGAAGCGATTGCACGTCGCGCAGGCGAACGACGTCGGCGCCAAGTTTTTGAACTTGCAGGACAAGTTCCGGCGTGGGCTGCGGTGCTGCGGTCGGTTTCGGTGGTGCGAAAACTGCGGGAGCCGGCGGCAGCGGCAACGGATGCTCAATTACAGGAGCCACGGGAAGCGACGCAATGATTTCCGGAGAGCGCGGAGCGGTTTGTGGAGTCTCCGCCGGGAGTGATTGCGTCTTGGCCTCCGGCTTGGAGACCGGCGCTCGACTGACTTTCACGCCCGCAACCACGATCAGAATGATCAAGATGCCGACGATGTTCGCGATGATGTCCAAGAAGGAATCCGAACCGAATCCGAGTTCGTGGTCTTGTTTGCGCCGGGACATGGAGGGAAACCTTCATACGATTCTTAGTGTGCTAGCTCGTTTAACCGTCAGCCGAAGGCGTACGCGTGGCGACATGCCGAGAACGCGTACGCCTTCGGCTAACGGTTAAACGAGCGAGAGCAACACGCTACTTGGCCAACACGGCTCGTGACGGCATCCCGCTTTGTCTCAGCGGTTCACCGAGCACTTCGAACACACGATTCCCGTGAGCCCCTGGGGAGAGGACAAATTCCGCCGACGGAACCCAATAGAACTTGTCGGGGGGATCCGGCCAACCATTTGCAATCCGATCGATCGCACCGAGAACTTGTTCAATGAGTTCTTCCTTCGACAAATCGCCGGCCAGCGACATTCGGAGTTTCTTGTCGAATTCGATGCGATCTTCGAAGACGCGAATATGAATGCTGCGTTCGATGCCAATGCTGCCGCGACGTCGTTGACCATAATTGCGACGGAAGGCATTCGCTTTCGGTGCGTTTTCCGTGCGGCTCGGTTTTTCGAACGATGGAAACGGAGACGTGTCTTGACCGAAGGTTTCCGAACTGGATTTGCCGGTAATTCGATCCATGGCGGACAACCGATCGGGCGAGTTTGGTGGCGAACCCGTGTCGTTTGGCGAGCCCGATTGGGGCTGCGTCCGAGACGGGTCGCGATTCGAATCCGGCGACATTTGAGTCAAACCTCCGGGCGGTTCGTCTGCCGAACTCGTGCCACCGCCGGTTGTTGAAGGTTTTCGTAATTCATTAAACGCGGGGGGATTGGTCCCTTCACGATTTGACGGATCAGTGGACCCGCCACGGATCGCAATGTCGCGTGCATCGCTGGTCGATTCCGGATCCAAACGGCGGATACCGTTTCCAGGCTCGGTTTCCGGCCCGTTCGACCCGACCAAGTTCGGCGCACGATTTTCGACCACGGCTCCATCGGCAGTTCCGAATCCAATCTTGGAATCGGTTCCAGTCGCGGATGGATCGGAATCGCGGTCCAACGAAGAACCACCCGGCAACCGCTGAACCACGTCGCGACC
>JAQBZS010000084.1 GCA_027622115.1 Planctomycetota bacterium
CGGGTTCGTACATTTGGGGGAGCGGGGTCTGGCTTACGTATTTCAGATTTGGCGGTGTTCGACGTGGAATTTCACAAGAACGCCAACCGCCAAATCTGAAACACGTAAGCCAGACCCCGGAAAGTAAACTCGAACTTAGATAATACGCAATTCGACCAAGCATCTCGCCATCATCATTCCAATCGGCTCCTCGAAACTTATTCATCGCCAGCCGAAACCTTCTTGCGTCGGTTCTTCCAATCACCGCCGGATGATGTCGTCGGCGGTTCCGTTTGTTCTTCAGATTTGGCGGGCGTGCCGAGTTGCTTTGGGGTTCCGAGCTGTTTCGGCTGACCGAGTTGCTTCGGAGCACCCAGCTGCTTCGGCTGACCGAGTTGTTTCGGCGCCCCGAGTTGTTTTGGCTGACCGAGTTGTTTTGCAGCCCCAAGCTGTTTTGGTTGGCCGAGCTGTTTCGGCTGACTGAGTTGCTTCGGTTCAACCAGCTGTTTCGGCTGACCCAACTGTTTCGGCTGACCTAGTTTCTTGGGACCACCGGTTGTCACGACTTCCTCCGGCTGACCGAGTTGTTTGGTTGCGCCAACTGGTTTCGGTGCTTCGGTCTTAGCTGGCGGCGGTGGCTTAGGCTGAGTTTTCTTCTTCGGTGTTTCAACGATTTCAATCACTTCGTGTTCTTCGTCATCAATCAAGACGTCGGTCGCTTCGTCGACAGCCGCTTCGGTCGGGCTCGGCTGTTTGGCAACCGACTTGTTGACACCCGAGACCGTCACCACGGTCGCCTGCGGTTCAGGCCCAAGTTTCGTCTCGTCGGGCAGCCCTTCCTTGATGCGGCTTGCCCAATACTCAAGTTGTTCATCGTTGAGCCCCGCCGCTCGTTCAATATCCAGCGTGGCCTTGCGATTCGCCGACGGCAGCCACGCCTCGATCGTCAACCGGCCATTGCGTGCATAGTTGAAGATCACTTCCACGTTCGTCTTGGCCGGCAGACCGGGCGGCAAGTCCTTGACCACGCACTTGCCGATATGCGTCGCGTTCGTGCCTTGGTCATCGCCGCCTTCCACCACATCGACCACCACGCTGCGTTGGTCCGGCTTGACCGTGGCGAACATCCGGTTGCCCTTGGTCGGCAGCGGCGTATTCCGAGGAATCAGCACCTGACGCAGTTTGTCGCCGGTTTTCAGGTTGATGCCCATCACGCCCAAATCATGCGAGTTCACATTAGACACCGACACGCCATGCCGTGCGACTTCCGCCGAACCCAGCAGTAGCCCCGCATAAATCGCCGCGCCGTGTGCGATCGATTCGTCCGGAGACAACGAGCGATCCACGGTAAGACCGGACTCCTGTTCCAACATGACGTGTACCGACGGCATCCGACTGGAACCGCCGACCAACACCAACTGCGTGATCTCTTTCCACGTCTTCTTCGTGTCCACCAGCAATTGCGTGACACACTTGCGTGTCCGTTCCAGCAAATCTGCGGTCAGCTCCTCGAATTTCTCGCGGGTGATCGAAATGCGTTTGCGATTGCCGTTGAACGCGTAAAACAGCGACGTCTCGTTGCGAGTCGTGAGTGCGTGTTTGGCTTCCACTGCCTGCATCAACAACGACTGATACGCGCATTCATCGAGCCGCGGGTCGTCACCGAACTCCTGCACGAATTCGTCGGCCAGGTAATCCACCATCCGGCGATCCCAGTCGATCCCGCCCAACTGGATTTCGCCGCGAGTCCCCAAACACTTGTAATCGCGTCCGTCGATCATCATCAGCGTGGCATCGAACGTGCCGCCGCCAAGGTCGTAAACGAGCACTTCTTCTCGGCGTTCGCTTTCGCCCTGCGCGTTGAGGAAGCCCTGCTGAATGCCGTACGTAATCGCGGCGGCCGTGGGTTCGTTGATGATGTCCAAGACTTCGATGCCCGCCAGCCGACCGGCGTCTTCCGTGGCCTTGCGGCGAGGCTCGTTGAAGAACGCCGGCACCGTGATCACGGCGGTCTTGAATTCGCCGAGAAACAATTCCGCATCGGCTTTCAACTTGGCCAGAATCAGCGCCTGCACGACTTCAGGCGGGTACTGTTCGCCACGAATCGCTTTTTGGAATTCGTGTTCGCCCATGTCTCGCTTGGCGAATTGCGCGACGCGTTCCGGTTCATGTTCGGCGGCATTGACGGCTTCCGCTCCCACCACGGGATGCGTCTTATCGAAGAACACGACGCTGGGCGTGGTCAGGTTCCCCTCGGCGTTGCGGATCGTGGTCGGGCGACCGAACTTGTCCAAGTGCGCCACCACGGAAAACGTCGTCCCCAAGTCAATGCCGACTGCCATCGCGTTTGCAGGCACGTCAATGGACGGGGCTTCAACGGTTTCCGGGGTTTCTGCCGCTGCGTCGCTCATAGTTGCTGCCTTTTCGCTGATGTGCGTCTTGGGCTCGGAAGGGCGAGACTTGTCGGCGGGACGCGACTCCGCCCGCGAACGCTCACCGGAACCCTCGCTCTCCCGATTGCCGCGTCGTCTTTTTAATCGAGCATCCTCGGGATTGATGCCCTCGGCAATCGACAAGTCGCCAGCCTGATGCACATAGGCTTCGGCCGTGCTAACCCGGTCCGCGCTGGACGTGTTCGGGTCCAACTCGTCAATCGCCTCCAAGATTGCGGATTCGTCGTCATCAAGGTTGGCTTCTTCAAATTGCACGAGCGTGGGGTGATTCGCCAGCCAATCCGGGTCCGCGTTTTCGAACAGCCAATCGGTCAACGCCCGCGCGACGTCGTTTGCGGATGCGAACCGTTCGTCCGGATCGATCCGCACGAGTCGGCCGACAATGGCGTCCAACGATTCGGGAACGTCGCCACGAAATTCGCGAACGCATGGCGCGGCCGCCGTTTGCAGCGACATCATCCGTTTGGCCAACGAGCCGTCCTTGAACGGCACACGCCCCGTCAGCGCATAAAACAACGTGCTTCCCAGGCTGTAGAGGTCGGACCGATGATCGACCGCGTGTCCGTCACGAGCTTGCTCGGGCGAGACGAAGTTGAGCGTCCCCAAGAATTTGTCGTGAATCGTCAGCGGTTCGGCGTCGCGTGGATCGACGCGGACCAGACCCAAATCGATGAGTTTGATCGTGCCGATGTCGTCGCGGATCACGTTGGACGGTTTGATGTCTCGATGAACGAGTCCCGCAGCGTGCATGTGCTGCAAGCCGTCGGCGACCTGTCTCGCCATATCCACGGCCTCGGCCAAACTCATCGGCCCGTGCGATTCCACCAACTCGTGAATCGACTGCCCTGCGACATATTCCATCGCGAAGTAGTGCGTCGTTTTGCCGAGCAATTCCGAGCTGTCGACTTGAAACGCCCGCACCACGTTGGGGTGATTCAGCGACGCGATGACTTGCCCTTCCCGAGTAAACCGGGCCAAAGCCGCTGGATCCTCCGCGGCTTGGTCGGGCAAGACTTTGATGGCCCGCAACTGGCGGATTTCCTCGTGTTCGGCGAGATAGACGGTACTCATACCGCCCTGTCCCAATTCGCGCAACAGCCGATGCTTGCCGATAAAGAAGCCGTCGTGCGATCCCTGTCCGACACGTGCTGCCTGCCAGGGCGTGAGCAATTCGAGTTCAATCAACGCGTCCGCGATGGCGGCAGAGGTCTCCAGCGACTTGCCCTGTTCGCGCAACTCCGCAAGCAGTCGGTCAAGCTCCTCGGCAAGGAGCAGGCCGCTGCGTTTCAAGACCGAAACAAACGAATCGACGGTGAGCTTGATGGACATGCGATGCAGGAACCAGCCGAACGGCCGAATGAGAAATGACTGCAATGCGATTGAACTGAAGTCAAAGCTGATGACGCTCAGCGAGCCCAAATGCGTCATCGACCGGGCCATTAAACTGCTCAATGAACCGGCCTGTCAATCAGTGGCCGAAAGAGCAACCAGCGACGGATCAAACACCGCCGATCAACACGGCGTCAATTGCTTCAAACTGGCGACGGCCGTCACAAACCGCCATCCGTGGCACGACGATTGGATCTTGCGTGACGCGTACTTGAGTCCGGTCTGCCTGGTCCTGCGCCTGGAATTCAAGACTCCGGTGATTGCCGACCTCGATCGCGCGAAACAGTCGCTGAAGCAGTTGGTGCTCGCAACGATGACGTGCGCGCTGGATGCCGGATTCCTGTTGCCGTCCATCGCCTTGGTTGAGCTGACTGACGAGATGCCGCGGATGCGTCGGGATCAAGTCGAAGGGTGGGCTCGGGACCAGGATTGGCATCGCGGCGAGTTCTCGGTGTTCATCGCCAATTCGTGCGAGCAATCCAGCAAGCCCGCGAGCGAACTCAAGATCGGATCGCTGGACGAGCGGCTGCGGGATCTGATTCGCCCAACGCCGACTGGCTTACCTGATCAGTTGCGAAGTCCACGCCGGACGATCGATGTGCTCAATGATCCTTGCGTCCTGCGGGCCGGTGTTTCCGAGCAATTGTTGGAACGTTTGAGTGGCGTCTACACCGAGTGGAAGGGCGGAAATCGGTCGCCAGATGACGAAGGAACGACGAGTCAATCCAAAGACGACGACGAGAAACAACGCCGTCAGTGGATGCGATCGGCGGTGATCGAGTCAGTCGCTCCGGCAGAGAAGCTGCGACCTGGCGACTTGACCGCAAACTACCGAGATTCAACCGACATCAATTTTCGCGCCTTAAACACGGACAGATCGGAATCTTCAACCACCGACACCGAACGATTTGTGACTCGTGTCACCGAGATTGAGGTCACGAATTTTCGGGGCTTCGGCCAACGTTCCAACGGTGAGCCGCATCGGTTCAACACGGACGCCGACATCGTGCTGTTGGTGGGGCCAAATGGTTCCGGCAAGAGCAGCCTGCTGGAAGCGCTGTTACTGGCGCTCACCGGGCAACACACCATTCGGAGTGCGGCCAGTGACTCGGACGGCAACGAACTTCCCGCAGCACTTTTCACGTTGGTTGACGGTGACGCCGAGCCCGCTGGCAAGTCGCCTGCCGAGACCTTCAACATTCAACTCGCAGTAGAATCGAGTGACGTGCGAGGTCGAAGCCGTGACATGCGTGATCACAGCACAGAAAAAGACGCGGACCAAAAACAGGCCAAAATCAGCGTCACCGCCAACATTGGCGATGCCGATTGCAAATTTGACTTTGGCGATTCGCCGTGGCCACTGTCGGTCAGTCGCCGTGGTGAACGGTACCAGGGAAATCGGAACGACTGCGAATTGGATGCACGCCTCTGCGCGTTCTTTCAGGATCATGCTGATTGGTTGTTCGACGAGAATACGTCGGGCCGCACTCTTCGCGATGTCTTCGAGCCGCTGCCGCGATTCATCCGCGAACTCAGCCTTGCCGCAGATAACGTGCGATCAGAAATCGTCGCCGAAAGCGAACGCTTGGAACATCGCGAGTCGGCCTATCCGCCCGCAGAACAGCAACGGATCCACGAGGCATTTGACGAGTGGAGCCTCAGCTACGCGACGTTGTGGGAGCAATTGCAGGCACTCTTCGACACGCTCGGGACGCCGCCGCGCCGCACGATCGTCGCACCCGGGCGTTCCTTGAATCTGACGTCGGTTCGCGACCACATGCGGCAGATTTCGGGCAGCGGCAGCAATTCGCTGCGAGACCTGGCTGCGGCGGCGTTACGCGAAGCCGAGGCGATTCTCCAAACGGCTGACCGACAGATTCGCGGACGAACCCCCTCCGACGGATCGGCTACGAAATCGGCGACCAACAGCAATCAACGGCTTGACGAACTTGAACGCAAACTCGCCCGAGTGCGTCAGCAGCTCCGTGACGTGCGGAACGAGCTGAGTCCATTGAACGTGGAAGATGACGAGAACCAGACGGACAACGAGAACGACGCCGCGAGCCGTTCGTTGCTCACCGTTCTGCAGGATCTGGGAAGCAACTTGAATCGCTGGACACGGGAAACAGGCCGGCTCAGTCAAAGCGACGGCGCGTTGAACGAGTTGCAAACCGAGTTGCAGGCTGTTGCTCCCAAGGCGCTGCAGCAGCGAATTGCGGAGTTGCAGGCCTGGTATCGACCGCGGCGAGAGAGAATCGAATCGTTGGTTCGCGAATCGCGCGATTTGGAAGAGGAAATCAAGCGTCTGAGGCGCGGAGTGAAAGAAGTGTCGTCGGAAGCGAAACAGCAATACGCCGCCGCTGCCCGTGGCCGAAAAGCGTTAGAGAGTCGATTGCTCCTGGTCGATCGCATGGAAGCTCTCGTCGATTGGCAACAGGACGCAACGATGCGTCAACAGCGTCGAGACGAGTTGAATCGGGTTGCCAGGCACCTGTCTGCCTTGAAGCGTGGTTTGGACGAATCCACGCAGCCCAGCGTCCCATTGCGACAAGCTCTCCAGGATGCCGCGAATGCGGTACTCGGGCGATTCGCCATGACGGACGGTCTGAAGCGGCTGGAGTTGACCGCGCAAGACGCAACAGACGAACGGAATCCAGACGATGATCGACGGTCCTACACCGCGCGCGGTGCTGATGGCGACCGTCGCGGCATCGAGCACTTTTCGACCGGACAACGCAGCCAGATCGGGATCGCATTGATGGTCGCGCAGTGCGAGATGTTGCAACACTCGACCCACCAGCCGGGACACAGGTTGTTGCTGCTTGACGATGTTTCGACCAGCTACGACCTGGCAAACTTGAGCCGCGAAACATTGCTGTGGCGGCAGTTGGCCTACCACCCCGATCCCGCCCGAAGGCGGCAGATCTTCATCGCCAGCCATCACGAGGACCTGACCAACCATCTGCTCGACTTGCTCGCCCCACCCGGTCCCCGAGCCGCTTTTCTTTACGCGGGCTCGACCGAAAGTCCACAACAGGATGGCGACGCTGCGGCAGCGAGACGGAATGCTGCGGGATCTCTGCGTGTCCTGAAGTTCGTCGACTGGAAACCCGGTTCAGGACCGGTCGTTGAGCAATTTCAGGTCGTCGAGTCACCCAGCGTCTCGGTGTCGGTCGGTGAAAGCCGCGCGACGCTGACTCGGCTCCTTGAAGCGACCTTGTAGGCCGCATTGGTTTCTCTGGAACCGCACGCGACCTGCATGGAGCGTCATCCGCTGCGTGCCTCTCTCCGTGAGCGGGAAGCAATTCGTGGCAGTGTTGCTCTGTTTCTAGCAATTCGACAGTTTCGCCTGATTCGATCATGCGCCAGCATATGACTGTCACAGCAGAGGAAAGAATCATGTCGCAGTCGAAAGCAGAGAACTTCGAGACTGTCGTTCCGAGTGAACCCGATGCGACTCTCGCTCGTGAGTCGAGCGGGTTACTGGCGCGGACGGCGGGTTCTGACAGGTAGTAGTCGGGTGCCGGAAACGCTCGACACAGGTCGGAAACCCAACTTTCCGGAACTGAGATCGTGGAAAGGAAAAGGGGTCACACCTCTTGTTGTCGTTTTTTGGCAGCGACTGCACTCTTGGGCGGATGGTTGACTCAAGATTGAGTCGGGTCGCGATCGATTCGGCCCATCCTTCATCGCCCAGCGGTATTTCACTGATTGTTCCTTCAATACGGACACTCCAGAACCCGTTTCCGAGTTTGCGAAAGTGCGCACGAATACGCGTGGCCGATCAGTCGTCCGAGTTGTCGTGGGTGGCTTGTTTGGACAGCAGTTTTCTGAGTCGAGCCAGCTCAGCCTCTGCTTCATCTGCGCGTGTGGCCTCCGCCTCCGCGCGTTGAGTTTGCTGCTGTTGAATTTCTTCACGAGTGGGAACCAAAGATCCGTCCTCGAAGTAGAATCGCAGCCACGTGGTGTCGTAACGCACGTGACTGCCGTGCCACTGTCCGACCCAGACCCCAAGTTGTTCACTCCACAGCCAACCGCGTTCATCCGGCTTCATGGCGATATACTCGCCGGCAACCAATTGCCAGCCTTTGAACGTCAACTTGAGCGGATCGAAATAGTAATACTCGGGTGTCTCGAACACTTGCTCGTAAATGGCTTTGTTGGTCTCTTCGTCTTTCTTGCGTGTCGTTTTCGACAGCATCTCGAAGATGACATCCGGGTAGCGGTCGTTCTGTTCCCACACCTTCCACTTTTCCCAGGTCGGGTCAAACGGGATGTTCTTGATGTAGAAGCAATCCGGCCCGACGTTCTTCCGAGGGTTCATGGGATCGTAATAGATGAAGTTGTTACCACCCACGATGTAGTCGCCGATCCCGAAGACGTCATTGGCGACGCGTATGGACTCGGTGAGCAAGTTCATCTGCAAGAGGTGTTTGTTAGTCTCCATCGGCATCCCGTCTGAACCCGGAAACATGTGATCGGGTAGGGCGTGGCGGGTTGTCTGGGTGGACATGAAAAAGTTCCCGAGAAATCGAGCAAGGGCGCAAGGTCCGGAACGTGTAGGGATTCTACCGCAATCGAGCGAGTCTGAGTATCTCGACCGGGTGGCACTGACGAATCCGTCTGCATGTGTGCCTCTGGATCTGCGAGAGCCTTCAAGCATGCTCAACCTGAATGCCTGAAGTGTCAAACCAAAGTGGATCAGGCTTCGTGATTTGCGGGAGATCAGGATCGATTGTTCCAGTCAAATCAAACCTGGCACTTGACCATTTCCATTGATCAATCTTGTCACAGAGCTGCCGTTTGATCGGATCCGGAAGGACGAGTACAGCACCAAGAATGGTATGCCCTTTCATCTCAGATTTCGCATTGAGTCAAGAAGATCGAGTAGTGTCCTGTCGATGCTACCTAGCAAACTTTCCGTCTTTGGTATGGCTACGCTATTGGCACTCAGAGACGATTTGTCCCTTTTCACTCCGATAGTGTTGCGGGATTTCTCCGAGATTCCGCATGGCGATCAACTCGGCCACGATGCTGATCGCGATCTCGGGCACCGTTTGCGATCCAATGTCGAATCCCAATGGTGCGTGGACTCGGGCAAGTGCCTCGCTGGAGATGCCTTCGCTGATCAAGTCGTCCAGGATCAACTTGATTTTCCGCTTGCTGCCGATCATGCCCACATAACGGGCCGGAGTTTCGGCGAGGTGGTACAGGGCTTCCTCGTCGTGGTTGTGCCCGCGAGTCACGATGATGCAGAACGTGTTGGCATCAATGTCGATGCCGCTGAGCGACGTATCGATTGGCCCGCAGACCAGTCGTTTCGCGAAGGGAAACCGCTCGGAGTTGCAGTATTCCTCGCGGTCGTCGACCACCCATACATCGAAATCCACGTTCGCGGCCATTTCGGCAACTTTCTGGCCCACGTGTCCGCCGCCGACGATCAACAGCCGGCAGCGTTCCAAGTGCGGTAAGTACGACACGCCGTTCTCGACGTAAGGCCGCGGCCGTTTGACCAGTGGACGCAGGCCCGTCGCTAAGCCGTCCGGCACGTCGCCCGAACCGCGAGACGCCAGCACATTCCCGTCCACGTCGAGCAGATATCGATCCGCGGCTTTTCCGGAACCGCATTTCTCCGTGTCGATGACGATGGCCTCGGTACAGCCGATTCCATTGGCGAGTGCTTCCGACATCAAGTCAAAGTACGACACATCGTCGCCGGGAATCACGGGGTCCACGAGCATCTTCATGCGACCACCGCATATCAGCCCGTCGTCCCAGCCGTAATCGTTATCGAGTTGGAACGTAAGGATTTCGGTCTGACGCTGTTCGGTGAGCAGGAGGGCTCGCCGTTTGACTTCGGCTTCGACACAACCGCCGCCCAAGGTGCCGGTCTGCGAGCCGTCTGGATAGACGAGCATCGTCGCGCCCGCTTTCTGCGGGGTTGAGCCTCGCGTTTCGACCAGCGCGGTGTAGGCCACGGGCTGTTGTTGTTTCAGCGACCGTGCCAAATCGTTCAGGATGTTTCTCATGATGTCCGTCGGTTCGGTGGTGGGAATCGGGTGTCGATCGGGATTGCAAGTTCAACGGCAGTAGAACTCCAGGATGGCTCGACAGAAATCCGGCAGATCGTCGGGCTTGCGGCTGGAAATGAAGTGTCGATCCACGACGACCGAGGCGTCTTCCCACACGGCACCGGCATTGATGAGGTCGTCCTTGATGCCCGGCGATCCGGTGACGCGAACGCCTTGATAAACATTGGCCGAGATCGGAATCCAGCCCCCATGACAGATGGCGGCCACGAGCAGTCCGTTTTCGGCGAAGTGTCGCGTCAGCGCCAGCACTTTCGGATCCCGTCGAAGTTTGTCCGGCATCCATCCGCCGGGCACAACGAGCCCGTCAAACTCAGCCCCGTCAACATCCGCAATCGCCGCATCGGCCACGCACGGGTAGCCATTCTTGCCGACGATCGTCTGCCCTGCCTTCGGTCCGGCCAATGTCACTTGGGCTCCGGCTTCTTGCAGTCGCAGTTTGGGATACCACAATTCCAAGTCTTCGTAGGCATCACCGGCGAAAACCAGAATACGCTTTCCGTCGAGGGGCATTTGTTTCGTCATCGTTGATCAATCTGCTGGTGAAGAATCAAAACCGTTCCGGGCGGGATCGTATCAAAAATCGCGAGAAACTCCCCCCGAGACATTCACTCCCGCCTGCTTTCGAGACTCCCGCAGTCGCGTCGCACCACTCCGGCAGTCATCGAGATCGCGGAGGCGGCTCGCGAATATCGAATGCGCGGACCGCCACGCCACCCTTAAAATGACCACCCTCTTTCTTCCAGCGCGCCCATGAGCCGAAACACGGTGCCGGAGATGAACGGTTGACGTTGCTGAAGTTCGACGCCGGCTCGCATCAAGAAAGCCGTAAGCCTGACCCCGAAGTCCTCAATTCGCGTGTTTATTGAGAGGAGTTCAGTTCGCCCACGTCTTCGGAAAACGGGAAACGTTCCGTCGTCACCCTTTTGAATTTCGGGCGGTGTCGCTGATTCGGCGTGCCGTCGAAAAACGCGCGAGTCGAGATTGACGGCAAGACTTGGAACGTGCTGATTGACGATCTCCGAGTCCCCGTGGGATTGTTGCTTCAGCCGGGACGCGATCCGTGTTTGGCCATCGACGGCGAATGCGGTTGGGTGTGGTCCTTTGGGCGGATCCACGAAAACTGCTCGGTGGACATTCGCACGGATGCGGCTGTATTGCTTCGGAAAGCCGTCGACCGCACCAACGCATCAATCAATTCCGATGGTTGGACAATGCTCACCCAAGTCGAGATGCTTCGCCAAATTCATGACTGACGCGGACTATCCGCCGATGAAATACACCACGGTGTCGCCAGCAACCTGAGGATGACCAACCATGAGTGAAGAGAACGTTTCGCAAGACGATGTCCAGGCCGTTCAAAAATGCGAAGCCGCCTACCACAAGATTCGCGAAGAACTCTCGAAAGTGATCGTGGGTCAGTCGGACGTCATTGAGCAAGTTTTGACGGTGGTGTTTGCTCGCGGACACGCTCTGTTGGAAGGCGTGCCGGGGCTGGCGAAGACTTTGCTGATCAGTTCGCTGGCGGATTCGATCGATCTCACCTTCAAGCGAATCCAGTTCACGCCGGACTTGATGCCAAGCGACGTCACCGGCACCGAAATCATCCAGGAAAACCTGGAAACGGGGGCTCGAGACTACAAGTTTCTCGCGGGGCCGATTTTTGCGAATCTGTTGCTGGCGGCTGAAATCAACCGTACGCCGCCGAAGACACAGGCCGCCATGTTGGAATCCATGCAGGAGCGGCAAGTCAGTGCGGGCGGCAGCGTCCACAAGTTGCCGGATCCCTTCTTCGTGTTGGCCACACAGAACCCGCTCGAACAAGAAGGCACGTATCCGCTGCCGGAAGCACAACTCGACCGCTTCTTGCTGTACATCAAAGTGGATTATCCGAGCGGTGCCGAGGAATGGGACATCGCGCGGCGTGTGACCACCGGCCAGATGGGCAAGATCTCACCAGCACTCAACGGCGAGGAAATCATTGGCTACCAAAAACTGGTTCAGCGAGTTCCCGTCAGCGATCAGGTACTCGGCTATGCCTGGGCGTTGGTGCGAGCGTCTCGCCCGCAGACGCCGGAAGCACCCGAGTGCATCAATAAGTGGGCCAGTTGGGGCGCGGGGCCGCGTGGCGTGTTGACACTTGTGACTTGCGCCAAGGCCCGAGCGATTCTTTACGGTCGTTACCACGCCACGGTCGGCGACGTGCAAGCCATCGCCAAACCGGCTTTGCGGCACCGGATTGCCAACAATTACGCGGCGCAGGCAGCGGGTATCGACAGCGAAAAGTTGATCGAAATGCTCATGGAAGAAGTGCCCGCTAGTCAAAAGTACGAGCGTCCGGCTGCCTGATTCGCCGTGCCGTGAATTGCATGGCTTTGATGTTCAATTTCAGGCCGATTGATCGGAGAACCACGTGGCCGACAGCGTACTTTCCCGCTATCTGAATCCGGAGGTCTTAAGCCGTGTCGCGGAACGACCGCTTGAGCCCCGGGGCTTGGTGATCGGAAGTTTGGCCGGGGCGCACAAGTCGCCGCTATCCGGCTTCGCGGTGGAATTTGCGTCGCATCGTGAATACGTCGCGGGCGATGACCCCAAGCACATCGATTGGCGGTTGTACTTCACGCGAGACAAGTACTTCATCAAGCAGTACGAGATGGAAACCAACTTGGTGTGCCATCTGATCCTGGATGTCAGCGCGTCGATGCGTTACGGCGACGGAGCCGAGCAGAAGCTGCTGTTCGCAGCACAAATGGCATCGACGATGGGTTATTCGGTCATCAAACAGAACGACAAGGTTTCGCTCGGCACGTTTGATGAAAAGGTTCGCGGTTTCGTTCCGCCGAGCAATTCGATGGCGCAGGTGATTCGCATGACCGAACACCTCGACAGTCTCGAACCCATCGAAAAAACCAACATGAGCGATTGTCTGGACGAACTGGCCGGTCGGATGCGACGCCGCGAGATCGTGATGATCTTCAGCGACTTCCTCACTGACTTGGACGACCTGGAAGATGCGCTGCAGCGGATGCGCTACAGCCGCCACGATGTGGTGCTGTTCCACGTGTTGCATCACCACGAATTGACGTTCGACTTCGAGGGCATGATTAAGTTCAAGGGTCTGGAGGTCGAAGACGAGTTCCTGACGCAGACGGAAGACATCCGCACGGGTTATCTGCGAGCGCTCGGCAACTTCAACGAGCAGTTCGACGAGATCTGTCAGCGAAATCGCATCGAACGCGTGGAAGTCGACACCAGCCGGAACATGGC
>JAQBZS010000085.1 GCA_027622115.1 Planctomycetota bacterium
GAAAAAACAGAGACGCAAGCTACCTATTTAACCCAACCAGCGCCAGTCAAAATTGCCAGACCCCATGAATGGGGATTCGACCTTGTCCAGTTCGGTCACCATGCCCAGCGGCAGCAGTGTCACAAACGTGAATAAGAAGAGTCTCGGGAAAAAGTCGTATTGTCGCGGCAACGGAGTCTTCTTGATGCGTTCCGCTTTCCCTTGCAGGTCGGTCAATTGGGTCAGCGTTTCGTCGAGCTGTTGAATGTAGCGCGAGGACTCAAAGTACCCCTGTCGCAATCCATCCCGGATGCGTTCGGCTTGGCGATGTGTCAATTGCGAAACCTTGTTACGGCGTTGCTGCACCCAGACGAGTTCTTCGTCGCCGAGAAACCGCGAAAGTTCATTCCACGTGGTGCGATCTCGAAGTTGCAATCGCAGCGCGTTGACCCACGCCAATTGTCGATAGATCAACTCTCGACGGTATTCCGTAAGGCCCACGGCGATTTCCGGAGCCACGGATTTCGCATCAACGGACAGCGCGAGCACTTGTCGAGCAAACGTGCGACTGGAGTTGACCACGCCGCCCCAAATCTTGCGGGCTTCCCACCAGCGGTCGTAGGCCGAGTTGTTGCGAAAGGCCAAGAAGATCGCCAGTGCCGTCCCGAGCGACCCGATCAACGAGAACGGAATGTGAATTCCGCCGAGTCCGTTTCGCGAGTGCTCAAGATAAACCGCCGTTGCCAGCCCGATCACGTACGCCAAATACCATCGCGAATTCCAAAGAACGCGGTCCAAGCGAATGTGTCTGCGAACGATCATGTTGGGGGACGCCAAGTCTGGTGTGTAGTTCGTCTAACCGTCATTCGTAGCAGGCGTACGCGTATTAATATGTTGGGAACGCGTACGCCTTCGGCTAACGGTTAAACGACGATGCCTGCGGTTACAGATGCGAACCTAATCGCGCTGCACGCTGCGGCCTGAATCGTGAATCTTCTGGAATCTCGCGACAAGCGATTCCACCACGTCGGCATGCTTTGAAGCGAGATCCGTGGCTTCGCCGGGCTCCTTGGCCAAATCGTACAACTGATACGGCTTGCCGAACGGTTTGCCTTTCGGTGCTTGTCGACCGCCGGACCCGTTGCCGAGCACCAGTTTCCAATCTCCGTCGCGGATGGCGAACATGCCCGCTACGGAATGATGGATCACCGGCGCGCCGCGTCTTGCCGAATCGCCGTTCAGAGTCGGCAACAGCGAAAAACTGTCCTCGGCGGAAGCGTTGTCCAATTTCGCGCCGACAATCTCCGCACATGTCGCAAACACATCCGTCAAGCAGACCGGCTGAACGCTGCGGGAATTCGGTTTCACGTGTTTCGGCCAGCGGACGAAAAACGGGACGTGGTGTCCGGCTTCCCAGATATCCGCCTTGGTGCCTCGCCACGGACCGTTGGCTCGATGATGGGCCGCTCGAAAGCCTTGAATCGAGGGGTCGTCCACGTGATCCGCTTTGTCCGCCGCGTCGAAGCGGTACATATAAGAGCCATTGTCCGACGTATAAAACACTATGGTGTTTTCAGTCAGCTTGAGTTCATCCAACGTGTCGAGAACCGTGCCGATACTCCCATCGACCTGCGCCACGAAATCGCCGTACGGCCCGAGTTTCGTTTTACCGCGAAAGCGTTCGTGCGGAGTCGCGGGCTTGTGCGGAGCCGTGAGCGGAAAATACAGGAAAAACGGAGTCTTTGCTGCGGCTCGCGTCTTCAAGTGCGAAACCACTTCGCTCGTCAAGCGATCCAGCACTTCGTCGATGTTGAAGTCATCGGCACGAGGACCGGCTCGGACAAAGTCCGGAAACTTGAGAGCCGGTTGTTGATGTGTCGGTTGCTTCGTGAAACGCTCGTTGCGGATGAAGACGTACGGGGCCATATCGAGCGACGCGCTCACATTGAAGCATTCATCAAAGCCGCGAGCCGTTGGGCCGTGTTGGATCTTGCCGGTCCAATCGATGCCGGGATCGCCGGCCCAATTGCTGGTGTCGCCCTTTTTTCCGTCGAGCATCGGCATTTGCATGCCAAGGTGCCACTTACCGATCGTCGCAGTGTGATAGCCTTTGGACCGGAGCATGGTGGCAATCGTCCGACGGGCCGGGTCGATCAGCGGCGGGCTGTAACCGCCGAGTACTCCGCGTTTCAATTTCGATCGCCAACAATATCGTCCGGTGAGCAAGCCATAACGCGTCGGAGTACACACGGCCGATGGTGTGTGTGCGTCGGTAAAGGTCATGCCCTCGCGAGCCAAGCGGTCGAGGTTTGGTGTGGGGATGGTCGACTCTGCGTTCAGAGCGTGGACGTCGCCGAAACCCATGTCGTCCGCCATGATCAACACGATATTGGGACGCTTGCCAGTCGATTTGACTGAAGTCGTGGCGTGCTGGTCGGTTAGGCCACGTCGACATGGCAATAATGCGCACGTCGTTGACATAATCACCATGGCCACCCGCCATGGTCTATAGCGTTCACGCATCATCAGATTCTCATTCGGTTGAGGGATTATGAACTCCAGCAGACGACTTGCCCGCTCAAGAGGGGACTGTCAAGGCCCCTGCGGTCACTCTTCCGGGTGGACCGTCATCCCCTAAATTATATTGGGTCGACACTCCGATTTCTCTACCGCCTGCAACACCTCGCCAGTGTCGTCGCGGAACTCGATGCGAAGCGTCCCGTCGTTTCTGATTAGAAGCTATCTGAAAAAGGGGTCTGACCCTCTCGGCCTCAGTTTTTGCCGGGGTTTAGCGAGGCCTCCAAAGGGTCAGACCCCTTTTTCAGATAGCTTCTAGTAAATGGAGAAAGCCGCCGGTCGGTTCGGGATATTTGAAGGGTTGTTTGATTCGGGCGTCAGGATCGCAACTGCCGACGCAAAAGCGGACGTCGCGATTTGCCTGCGAGCCGGGCAGGGTGCTGAACTGCCGAGTCGGCCCAGTGCGAAACGATTCCTGATCGTGTCCGATGAGCGCGCGGTAGAACCAGGTCGTGCCGGATTTCAGTCCGGTCAGCTTAGCCCGAATGATGAAATCCTCATTCGCTTTGGCGGAAATCCACGCGGTTCGTTTGACCTAATCCGTGACTTTCCAGGCCTTGGCCGCGCCGGAGCGGAATGAGTCTCCGCCGCCGGCGACCAGCCATTTTCCGTCGCGGCTGAATGTGAGTGATCGGATTCGGGGCACGTCGAACGGAAACGACTTGATCTCTTTGCCCGTGGCAACTTCGTGGATGCTGACAACACGGACGCCGCCGAATGCCAGCAACTTTGCGTCAGGACTGAACGCCGCGATTCCCGCGCCGCGGCGACGATTCATCGCGCGCGTCTCGGTCAGTTTTCCTGACGACAATTCCCACACGCGCAGTTTGTTGTCCAAGCTTCCCGTCAGGACGTGTTTGCCGTCCGGATGGAAGATCACCGCACGCACGTTACACGGGTTGTCGGTCACGGAAATCTTCTCATGCATCTTGGCCGATAGTATCTGTTTGCCACTGCCGATCTCCCACACGCTGAAGAGCGCTGCGTCGGGCAACTCGCTGCTCGCACCGAACGTTCCGGCAGCTATTTGTTTTCCGTCCGGGCTGAAGGCGACGCTTCCGGCGGTATGAGGAAGTTTTCCAAAGCTGCAGACTTCCTTTCCCGTTGCGGCATCCCACACGTTCACCACGCCGCCCGGATAGCCGTGCCGTCCGCCTACTCTGGCTTCCCTGCCGGTCGTGGCCAGTAACTTATTATCCGCACTGAAAGTCATGGCGAAGATTTGTGGGCGAAACGGAAACTTGCGATCCCAATCGCCGTGCGGGTTGAAGCTCAGCAGTTGTTTGTTGTTCGCGGCGTCATGAATCGTGAGCGCATCAAAACCCTCGATCGCCACCCGCTTGCCATCGCCGCTGATCGCCACGGCAAGGCTGCGAGCACCGATGAACTGGCCCAGCTCTTTCCCCGTCGCAAGTTCCCAAATATAGTCTTCGCGCCAACTGGCTGACACAACCCGCTTTCCATCGGGAAAGATCACGATTCCCAGGACTTCCGCCGTATGGCCGAACGTCACTGTGCCATCGGCTGCGACCTGAGTTGGCGGCCGTTTTCCTTGTGGAATCCCCGGCCCGAGATTCGCGGGTCTGGATTCCGGAACGATCGTGAGCGTCATCTCCTTGTCCTTACGCTTCACGACCACCTTGATATTCTTGCCGATCTTGATGAATCGCATCGCCGCCAGGAACTCGCGAAGATTTTGGATCTCATTCGTATCGACTTTGATGATGACGTCAGATGCCTTCACACCCGCCTTGTCAGCCGGTCCGTTCTTGGTCACTCCCTTGACTTGCATTCCTTTCACCTGCGCGGCGAAGTCCGGATTGATTCCGACATACGGACGCTCCTCAGCGACCGCCTGGCCTACGACCGTCAATACGCAACAAAGCGACAAGGCGAGGACAGTAGTCCCCCGACATAAATGGAAGGTTGACATTTTTATCTCCTTCGAAAATGAAACGGAATCTACCGCTGGCTGCCTTGCTCTTTCGGCAACTCGGCCTTTTACTTTTTACTCGCCGAGACGCCTTCCAGAGACCACGTGCGGAATTCCCCCGCACGAGTCAAGGAATAAAACGTTTTGCCGTCATGTGAGAAAAAGGTTCGGTACGGATTCTCGATTGCCATCCGGCCAATGGGCTTTTGATCTGCGATGCTCCACAACTCCAATGATTCATCCGGCTCGGCGACGACGCAGTACTTGCCGTTGGGGCAGAAGACCACTGTCGTGCTGATCAACGGTTCTCGTCGAGTTGCCAGTTCCTTGCCCGAAGCAATGTCCCAGTAAGTGATTACTCCGCGACAGGCGGTGATGATCTGATCGCCGGACTCGTTGAATGATGCAGTCACTCCCTGTTGATGCGGCTTGTGGATAAGCAACTTTCCTGTCTGTGCATCCCACAGCTTCATGCACGGTTCGGCTGGCACGCGGACGCCTTCTTCCATATAAGGTGACCGCTGTTCGCTAGAAGAAGTGAGAATCGTCTTTCCATCGGGACTGAATTCAATCGTGGTGATTTTGCTCTTATGGGGGAATGGATGAAGTTCCTTTCCTGAAGCAACTTCCCAGAGTCTCGCCGTATGATCGTCGGAACTGGTGAGCACATATTTTTCGTCCTGGCTGAACTTAGCGATTCTTATCGTGTCCATGTGGGCCTTAAACTCGGCGATCTGCTTGCCGGTTTTCGCGTCCCAAGTGCGAGCCGATACGGGACCTTTGGGCACGTACGGCCACTGTTTGCCGGTGCAGGTCAGGATATATTTTCCGGAAGGGCTATAGGTGATGTAATTCAAGCGGTAGGTGTGACCTTCCATGGTTGCCAGCAGATCACCCGTCTTCGCATCCCAAAGTTTCGCCGTTTTGTCTAAGGAAGCAGTCGCAACGGTGGAGCCATCAGGGCTGAGACCGACATGCGAGACCTGCCAGCCGTGCTTGCCTTTGAAAACGAATTCCCGCTCGCCGGTGGTTAAGTTCCACATGCCCATCTCATACTTGCTATTGAGTGGCGCGAAGGCTCTTTTGCCGTCGGGGCTGACAACTACCGTGGGAATCCCCATGGGCGGCAGTGAAACCGAGTGTTCGATGGGAAGCGTGGGAATGTCAACCTTGGGTTTGGGGGTTGTCACAATCACCGGAGCGCTGGTCGACCAGACCGCGATCCTTGCGCTGTCGTCCAGCGTTCGCGTTTTCGTAACGGTCGCGACGATCCGAGTGTTGTCGCGGGTAAATCGCACCCGACCCGACCATTTAACATCCATTAGTTCCTTGGCGACTTTGAAGGTCTTGGCATTCCACAACAGAATTTTCCCTGGCATCCGAATGAACGTACTATTGGGGCCTTGCTTGCCACCGGCTCGACCGCACGTTGCCAGCAGATCACCGGTTGCGTTCCAGGCGACCGAATAAATCTCGGGAGAGCCGCTTTCGACCATGTGCAACGCCTTGCCCGATTCGACGTCCCACAACCCAAGGTGTCCATCAACGTAGGCGGCCGCGAGCGTTTTCCCGTCGGGACTGAACGCGATCTCCTGCGTCATGCGTTTTGGGAATACGTGCAATTGTTTTCCCGTGGCGACTTCAAAGATGCGCGTTTCGTAGTTGCGGTTGCCCACCGCCAGCAATTTGCCATCGGGGCTGAACACGGGACGAACTCCCCCGTACCCTTTGTTCCCGGCATCCAACTTGTGAACCAGCTTGCCGGTGGCCGTATCAAAAATTCGCATGACCGAAAATCCGCTGCCTTCCACGCGCGGATTCGTCGTGACCGCTTCGCCCACGGCGAACAACTTGTTGTCCGGGCTGAAGGCCGCATGTCCGGGACGCTTGCCGGCATCGATCTCCACGGTCTTGCCGGTTTTCTCGTCGCGAATGATCGTCTTCGTGCCTTGTAACCAACTGGTCTGGCTTCGATCCTGGCTGACCGTGAATCCTCGCGTCTGGTCTTTGTCGATCTCTCGTAGGAGCTTGAGATTCTTGTCGTCCACGACCATGATGCCGCCGCGCGGATAGAGCAGCAGTTCGTTCGGCCCCGGACCAAGTTCGAGAAACATCGCGGCGTTCTTGACTTCGGAAAGCAAGCCGACCTTGTTCACGTTAGCCAACGTGATTGGTTCGGCTGTTTTTGTCGGAACCCGAGCAATGGCCGGTAAAGGCGAACGCTCCTCAGCGGCCGCCCGGCCTACCACCGTCAACACGCAACAAAGCGACAAGGCGAAGACAGCAATTCCGCGACATAAATGGAAGCAGGTTGGCATAATGATCTCCTCGAAATTGTGGAATCGTCCTTTTGATTTCGAACAAAGTCTAATCTGCCATGCCACTGGCAAGTTTCACTTTCGCCAGATACACGTGCGATTTCTCATCGTGCGGCTTGTGATAGCTTATCCACAAATGTCCATCGTGCGACGCCAGGCCAACGATGGCGCTGCGCCCGACGGGCAGTACAAGCGTTTCCCGCAACTTGCCCGCTTTGCGATCAAACCAGCAAAGTGAGGTTCGCTCCTTTTTGTCAAACAGCCCGACCGCTGCGATGATTCTGCCGTCGGCCAAACGGATGGCATTCGGGTTGGCAATCCTCATTCCCAAGTCTTTCCAGTCGCTAAAGTCGTTGAACGGCGGTTTACTGCTGCTCACCACACCGCTTGGCGCCTTGTGAACGTAATGTTCACGAGTCTCGCGGTCGATCCGATACGTCGGATTGCGAGCCATGAAGCAATAAGCGACATCGTCCGTAAACACCAGCGAGCCTGATCCAGGCCCAGGCCAGTAGGATGGCGTCTCCTGGTAGACCACGCCTCGTCCACCGCCGTCAATGTGCAAGGTTGACGCATTGCCACAGATGCAACCCCTGCTGAACGAGTACACCTCGCCCTTGTGCCAGCGTACGCATTTGACCCGATAGTATTCTTCGCAAAAGAGCCTCGGAGTCTCCCATTTACGACCGTCTTTTGAGGTCCATGAATACGCCTGGGTTGTGTGCCTTCTGTCTTTCAACGGCGGAAGATCGGCGGGATCCACCGGCCCATTTCCCATCGCGACGAGCATCAATTCGTTCTCTGGAGTCACGGTCAACCGTGGATCGGAATCGCCGCGGCTCGCGAAGCGACACGGGACGTCGGAAGCGGATTCCCATTTCACTCCATCCGCTGAAGTGATCACGCGCAACATTTTGTTGGCCGAATCTTTCGGGCGGTCGTAGAACACGCAATACCAGACGTCCTTGAAACGGACCAGGTCCGTCACAGAAACACTGGTTTCCGACTCCCAGATTTTTTTGGCCTCGATAAGTCTTGTCTCATCCGCAGCCTGGCCAACATGAACAACAAACGACAAGACCGCCGCCAGCGACACATGCATTCGGTTCATGATTTCGTCTCCCTTGGTTGTAAGAATTCGTTCCGGCAACCTGCTGTCGAACCATACTTTTTATAGTTTAAAGGGATTTCAACGCCCAAAATTCATTTTCTCGATTTATTTCGTATCCTCGACCGATTCGCCTCGTGGTGTCGCGTCCCAGATTCTTATTGTTTTGTCGTGGCTACGTCGGGGGAGAAGACCACACAGTTAACTCTGAACAAATCAAAGGGGCAGGATTGGGTCAGGACTCTTTTCTCGGCAAGTCCACAGCTCGCAACCGTGGTTATCAGTTGGATCTTCATTCCCCCGGTGCTCCCGACGTATCGTCCGCGTCATGAAGTTGTGTCACGACCTGGCGTTGCCCGCGCGAACGTCTTCTTCGCCAAGCACGGCAATCTGTACTGAGCCAACTCCCCGCTTGCCGGCGCGGTTGAGTGTGTAACGCTGGTGGTCGTAGATGATGAACAGCGTGCGGTCTTCCGCCTAAATACCGTCGGGGTACGACGACTCTCGTTCATCGTGAAAAATCGTTTGTTGCGGAACGTTCGGCCCAGGAAGGCGCTAGTCGGTCGCAGGACCGTTCGAAATCACCGATCTGGCCGGACTTGATCTGAAGCAGGCGATTCTTACCGAGTTGCTTCCCTCGCTCGCTTCATCAGCAGATGTCCCCGCGATTCTGAATGAGAAGGTCGAGCAGGGAAATCTGGGAACTTCCGCGATCGACAACTCCGCCACGCCGCAGGCAACCAACCGGAATGATCGATTCTTCCGAGCGAAATGGCCAATTCCGGAGTGGCCGATTCGATTCCTTTTCGCATCCGTGCGCAACCGGTCGATACATCTTGAACTACATTGCATTGATGATTGTTGGAATTGACGATTGAAGCATGGCGATTGCAGGTTTTGTGAAGTCTCGGGGATTCAGACTCGCCAACGTGAAGCTTCAAGCATCAGCCACTCGCGGATCGGAGCAAAAATATGGCGACTGACGCACTCTTGGATTTTGATCAACTGTTGGCACCAATCTCGGATGACGAACCGTGCGGCGGAAGCTTGCGCTACGATCCCGTGTACGATCAGATTTCAACGCTCCGCAAGCAGCAGTCCAGCGCGGTTGATGAATCCGCCGATACGGTTGCCGACTGGCCCAAAGTGCGGGATCTCTCGACGGATACACTGGAAACCAAGGCGAAGGATCTGCAAATCGCCGCGTGGTTGCTGGAGGCACTCGTCGAACTGCACGGATTTGCCGGGATGCGCGACGGTTTTCGGCTGTTCCACGCGTTGATCGACACGTTCTGGGACAACCTGCATCCCGAGATCGATGATGACGGTGACCTCGGAGCCCGAGCCGCTCCGATCAACTCTTTGGCGGCCGGCGACGGTGGTGCAAGGATGCCGGCTCGCATTCGCGAAATCCCGTTGGCTCACAGCGATGGCGGCGAAATCTTTACGTACTCGTATCGCCAGTCCGCGATTGCCGGTCCGCAAGGAGAAGACGAGAGCGAAAGCGACTATTCGCGACGCCAACGCGATGCGGAAAGCAAGCGAGAAACGTTTGAAACGGCGGTTAATGGAACGCCGGCAAAATTCTACGCGGACCTGAACGAAGACCTCGCCGGTTGCCGGGAACAGCTCAAGGAATTGGAGAGCGTGGTTGACGAGAAGCTCGGTGACGACGCGCCGGGATGGTCGGGGTTACGTCAGGCGATCGAGGACGTCGAACGCACGCTGCGACCGATTCTGACCGCAAAGGGTGTGATCGGCACGGACGAAGAGGAAGACGCCGATTCCGACGACTCGCACGACGACAGCGACGACGACAACCAAGGCGGCTCGGGCGGTGGTGGCGGCCCTGTTCGTACACGAGCCGATGCGATTCGGAAGCTGCAAGAAGTCGTCGACTTCCTCCGTCGCACGGAGCCACACAGTCCCGTGGCCTACTTGGTCCAACGAGCCATCAAGTGGGCACACCAACCGCTGGAAAGCGTGCTCGGCGAATTGGTCAAGGACAGTTCCGTCTTGGAATCCATCGAGGACGTGTTGGGCATTCAGTCGTCAAGCAACGATGACGACTGACACCGAACTCGCAGAGTGTTTCCTCCTGCGATGCAAGCGGTTGTTCACCCTCCGCAGCAACGCTGCCAAACCGTCGACTCGACTACGCTCGGCAACTCTGTGAAACTGGAATACCGGAGCCGCGCCCGTCAGCAGCCTGTTGAAGGAGTAACCCACGCAGTTGCCGGACGATCGCGCCTCGCAATCCCAGGAGAAGCCGGTGAGCAATTTCAGTCGCGAACACAGTCTCGTTATTTCGCCGTCTCGACGCGACATGCTGCGTTCGTCGGCAATGGGGTTCGGCTATCTCGCGCTGACCAACTTGTTGGCGGAACAACAACTCCCAGCCGCGATCACGAACCCTTTGGCCGCTCGGCAACCGCATTTCAACGGCCGAGCGAAGCGCGTCATCTACTTGTTCATGAAGGGCGGACCTTCGCAGGTCGACACGTTCGATCCCAAGCCGCTTCTGCAACGCGACGATGGCAAGGAACTGCCGTTCAACAAACCACGCGTGCAATTCGCACCAACCGGCAAATTGTTGCGATCGCCGTGGAAGTTCAAGAAATATGGCGAGAGCGGTATCGAAGTCAGCGAGTTATTTCCGAATGTCGCCAAGCATGTGGACGACCTCTGCATTCTCAATTCCGTACACGGTACGAACCCGGCTCACGGCGGTGCGTGCTTGAAGATGCACACCGGCAGTGACAATTTCATTCGGCCCAGTTTGGGATCTTGGGTGACGTACGGCTTGGGCAGCGAGAATCACAATTTGCCGGGTTTCATCACCATTTGCCCCACACTGGCTCACGGCGGAGTTCGCAATTACAGCTCGGCGTTCTTGCCGGCTCGGTATTCCGCCACGCCGATGGGTGTCGCCAGTCAGCCCTCAAAAACGGCACGAGTCCCCTTCACCCAAAACTCGCTTGTCACTCGCGACCAACAACGGTTGCAGTTGGATCTCTTGTCGAATCTCAATCGCGAACACATCCAAACGGCTGGAGATTTCGCGGAACTCGAAAGCCGCATCAATTCGTTTGAACTTGCCTTCCGCATGCAGCACGAGATCCCACAAGTCGAAGACATTTCCAACGAATCGGCGGCGACGCTGAAGCTTTATGGTCTCGATGACAGCGTGACCGAAGATTTCGGTCGCCAATGTCTGCTGGCACGACGGTTTGCGGAACGAGGCGTAAGGTTCATCCAAGTCACGCATAGCAACACCAAGGTGCAATGGGATCAGCACAGCGATCTGCTCAACGGGCACAACGAGAATTCCCGCGAAGTCGACTTGCCGATTGCCGGGCTGCTGTCGGATTTGAAGTCTCGAGGGTTGCTCGATGACACATTGGTGATGTGGGGCGGCGAATTCGGTCGCACCCCGGTGGCGCAAGGGAAGAATGGTCGCGATCACAATCCGGAAGGCTTCACGATGTGGATGGCGGGTGGAGGCGTGAAACGCGGATTTCGCTATGGAGCCACCGACGATTACGGCTACTACGCCGTCCGGGACCGCATGCACGTGCATGATCTGCACGCCACGTTGTTGCATTTGCTCGGGCTGGATCATGAACGTCTGACGTATCGCTATGCGGGCCGAGACTTTCGGCTAACGGATGTCGCCGGCAAAGTCGCGCACGACATCCTGGCATAAGAGTGAGTTCCGACTCGCCGTCGTGCGCCGACAGTGGGTCGGGAAAACGGATCACACAGTTTCAAGCACCGCGGATCGATCGTGGCTCGGCTCATCAATCACCTCTTGAAGTCGATCTCATTGTTGTCGGCGAAACCCCAACGACCTTCGGTGGATCGTTGCACGAATTTGCTGCCGCATTTGCTGGCTGATCGACAACTGCCTGCATCGGAAAACCGGGCGACTCAATCCAAGGCGCTCGTGAATTGGTTGCAACATTTGCACGCCGCTGAAGCAAGACTCACGGTCGGTCTTGGGGCTTTGCTCGGAAGCGCGCCGCCCAATGCTGAGCGACGGGTGATCCCTCGAGCACTCCCGGCGACCGCTGATCGACTGGTCGTGTGGCGCGGCGAACTTGAAGCGTTTGACCGGATGACCGCCACGAATCCGCGATGCTGCGCAATTGTGAGTTCTCGACTGAGCCGGTCACTCGAAAACCACGGTTCCTGGTTCGCCGGGCTCAGAACCGCGTGCTCGCGAGCGAAGACTGCACAACTCACGCTCGTCACGGCAACCGCCACAACCTGCGATCCGTATGTGAGACGCTGTGCCGAACTCTTCGGCATCGACACGCTGACGCTCGATGTTCGCGAGCACGAATCGCCGACGGCCTGGCTGCGACGCGTCCAGAAGATCGATCGCGTGGATCATCCAACGGCGTTTGTTTCGCCATGTTTGGATACGTCCAACTTGAACACCGCGACGAATGCCGCCGCAAAGCCGGATCAGTTGCTCGTTGATGTCGCGGATCAAGTTGTGGCACTCAGCGTTCGCACGGGCGGCAATCTCGAACGCATTCTGACCAACCGACTGCTGCGAGAAAAATCGTTCACCCACGTCCTATTGGCCCGTGGAGCCGGGCTGGTGCGCGAATCGATCGCCCAACGCTTGGAAACCCTCGGGGCCGTGAGTTGGCATCTGCTGGACGCCGAGATGCCCGACGAATCGCCGACAGTGACGCGTCCGGTCTCGGCACCGATCATTCCATTGCCGGACCCCGCGGGTTGGGTCTACCTCGCGCATTGCACCCGGCGTCGCACCGGGGCGTGGCCGAGTCAAGACGAAACGGATTTTCTGGACGATCTCATTCTGGATCGTCGCGGCCGAGACCACGGTTGTTTTGCCGCATTGAGCCGGATCGTGAGCCAGCGGCGTTTGCATGCGTCGCCGGAGTCGGTACGAGGCGACGTGCCGGTGGTTTGCTTTTCGGGCCTTCCACTGGCCGAATTGAGGACGCGACGCGTCTTTCGGACACATCGCGGTCGTTGGGATTTTGAGCCCTACGGCATTTGCATCCGCCAGCAGTGGCTGAAACAGTGCGGCGCTCGACCGGTGATTTATGGCGACGATGAAGACTGGGACTCGCTCACTTCGACCGATCGACCATTCTTTCAGCGAGCGATCTCCACACAGCGCGACGGCACGAACATCGACTGGGCGACCGAACGGGAATGGCGACACGTCGGCAGTCTCGATCTTTCCGATTTACCGCGGGACGATGCATTCGTC
>JAQBZS010000086.1 GCA_027622115.1 Planctomycetota bacterium
TGCTGGCCGCCAGTTCCATTCCCGGCGAGCATCTGCTGCCGGCCGCACTGTCCATTTTTCGCGCCCGGCATCCGGCCATCACCGTCCGTGCGTCGGTCGATGACAGTCTGGCCGTGCTCGGTCATGTGGAATCGGGACGAGTGCAACTCGGTCTGGTCGGACGCCGGATTGACAAGCCTCACCTTCTGTTCCGGCCGTTCGCTTCTGATGAACTGGTGCTGATTGTCGGCAAAGAGGATCGCTGGAAACGTCGCCGAAAGGTGCGGCTGGCTGAGGTCCTGAGCCGGCCCGTCATCCTGAGGGAACCTGGATCGGGCAGCCGCTGGTGTCTCGAACAGGCTTTGCTGCGGGCCGCGCACAGTGTGGAAGACCTTGATGCGGCCCTGGAGCTGGGCAGCAACGAGGCTATTAAAGAAGCGGTTCAGAACGGGACGGGCATCGCCGTGCTGTCGCGCTTTGCCGTGCAGCGTGAACTGGACGAAGGCCGTCTGCATGGAATCGCAATCGACGGTCTGGAGTTGTCGCGAACTCTGTTCGTCGTTTCGGATTCCCGTCGCGCGCTCCCGCGACCGGCCCGCGCGTTTCTCCAGTTCCTGCTGGCACGCTGCGACCAGCTTCTCACGCCCGAATGAATGTCATGATGGCTCGAAGATTTCTACTCCATAAGGTCAGCTTATGGACAGCCCGAAGGTATCACACGCAGCGACTCACGGCAGACTCGGACACGGGACTACGCTTTCAATCGGACAAGAATCCGATTCCCGTTCGATGAACTGCCGTTGATGACAATTGCCGCTTTTGCGACCGAACACTTCGCGAACCACACCGACTGGCTGCCACGAGTTGTCGGGCTGCGGCTGACTCTGCCACTCGTCCTCCTGGTCACATTCTGGATTTGGGAGACGCTGCGTCCGTTCTTCCAACTCCAGCGGAATCGGCATCGACATGCGGTGCGGAATCTGACGGTCGCGCTGATGAACGCCGCCGTGATCGGGCTGTTGTTTGGAACGGCGACCGTGCTGACGTCGCACTGGGCTGTCGAAAGCAGGATCGGTCTGCTGCACCTCACGGATGGATTCGCTGTGGGAAGGTTTGCCGCGGGCCTGATCCTGCTGGATGCCTGGATGTTCGTCTGGCACTGGTTGAATCACCGGGTTCCGCTGCTGTGGCGGTTTCATCGGATGCATCACAGCGACCCCGACATGGATGTCACGACCGCGACGCGGTTTCATCTCGGCGAGCACGTGATCTCGGCCAGTCTGAGGCTGATGCTGATTCCCGTGATCGGGCTGAGCGTCTGGCAGATCGTCGTTTACGAGATGGCTGTCATCGCGACGACGCACTTTCATCACGCCAACATCTCGGTGGGTCGCGCCGACCGCTGGCTCCGATGTCTGGTCGTCACTCCGGACATGCACAAAGTCCACCACTCGCGATGGCAACCCGAGACCGATTCCAATTTCGCCGTCGTCCTGTCCATCTGGGACCGGCTCGCGCAGACGTTTCGACTGAACTCCGATCCCCACTCAATTGCATTCGGACTCGACGAGTTTGCTAACGAACGCTGGCAGTCGATTGGTGGAATGCTCAGGACTCCGTTCGCTGGCAAAGGCTCTCGCCAACGATTCGGGAACGTGGACGATGAGCCGCAGTCACAGTCAGAAGTATCAGAAGTAACACCACGTCCGTGACGCCAGACCAGACGGGTGCCGGTGTGCATCCGATGCTCACGGGACGCTGGATCAAAGACAGGTTCGGCTATGCGTCCCGGCTCGTGGTACGCAGCCCTTTGATGACGACGCAACAGTCGGAGCGTTTCTGCTCCCGACACTGTGTCAGCGCTGACTTGAGGACTTTCCGTACGTGCCGCAGATCCTTGAGTCGTGCTTCGACGTCTGACAGGCGGGCTTCGATGAGTTCCTGGACCGCTCCGCACTTTGGCGGTGACCCGGATTCGTCGGCGAGCAGGGCTCGCGTGTCGTCGAGCGTGAAGTCGATCGCCTGAGCGGCCCCGATGAACTTCAGGCAGCCATTTAAATTCGCTGAATGGTCGTCCGACTTCAGTCAATCGGCGGCCAGTCGGAGGCGATGCCGGTAACGCGAAACAAGTGGGTTCCGAGTCGGATCACAAAGGCATCGTCAGCCACAACTGCCGCGTAGACGATCGGATCAAGGTACTCCTGCGAGGCCTGACGGGGACGAGTGTCTGTCTCGTCCTCCGGCTTGTACTCGAACGACCGAACTGGTCGAGGTGGCGTGTCAGGATTCCAGAGCTGATTCGTTGCCAGCGATTCGAACTTCGGACCGGCACCGATGACCGTCGTGGTTCCGTCCTTGCCGAACAGGTAGATGCGGTTACCCGCCGCTATTGGCTGCGCCCAGCAGGGATGCCCGATGCGGTGAGCGTATCACTGTTGCCCGGTGGCGGCGTCGAGACAGTACACAACGCCGACCTTGTTGATGTAGTAGACATGACCACGATATGCGAGCGGGCTTGTGTAGTCGCAGACAGCTTTGTCCGCCTGCCAGAGAAGCCGGTAGCCTGCGGGTGAGTCGGGCGTAATCTGCAGGCAGCAGTTGGAAGCGGCGGCTGAGCGTGCGTCCGGATCAGTTCGAGATACGGCCGCACCGACAAAGATGCGATCGCCCGATGCAGACGCCGAGGGAATCAGATTTCCACTGACTCCCGTGTGGGACCAGAGTGCTTTACCCGTGGCGGCATCGTAACCGTCGACCGTGCCGGACGAACTGACGACGATCTGCGTCTGATCTCCGATCCGCACGACTCGGGGAGACGACCAGGACGAACGGGGCGAACGTTCGGTTCTCCACAGCGTCTCACCCGTCTTCTTTGAGGCCGACATCAAATACGATGGTCCACGATGGTCGACCAGCACGATGACCGCGTCGTGTGTCTGTGCCGGAGAGGCTCCGTATCCATGCCCGTTCTGAAATGCCCGGTCGTTGCTGTCAAACAGGGACCGCTGCCAGAGTGGCTGGCTGTCGTGCGAGAAAGCCTGCAGGTCACCGCTCTCGAACAAGGCATAGACTCCGCTGGCATCGACCAGCGGAGTCGGAGCGGCCCGGCTGACCATGTAGCTGTTTCGGACTGTCACGGTTGCGGCAAGGCGACGCGTCCACAGGATTTCGCCGCTCCGAACGTCACTCGCCAGCAGAATGTTTGATTCCTTGTTGTCCCCTTCCACGGCGGTGAGATAAAGGCGGTCATTCCAGACCACAGGAGCCGACTGTCCATAACCCGGCAGCGGAACAGACCAGTCAACTCCTTCGTCCGGCGTCCATCTGAGCGGCAGGCGCCCTGCATCGATCGATGTGTTGCCACCATTGTGAAAACTGGACCAGTTGTCGTCGGCCTGGACCGTGAAACTGATCAGTAACAGCGAGGTCAGCATTCCTGCTGGCAGAACTCTCTCAAACATGGGCTTCTCCGTTCGAACAGCGTGGCGCACACGGCGTCCCAGGCCTGTATTGGTGATTCAAACCGCAGCGGCTTTGCTTATTCGTCTGCGTTGCCGGTCTCGGCTTTTGCACCGTTCGCAAGCTGGTGGTTGGCGAAAGTGATCTGCCGGACTTCGCGTTGCCCGTCGTCTTCCGTCCGAACGGACAGCAGTCGCGATGGTAGATCCCATAAAGCGACGCGCACCCAGTCGTTGCGGACGGTTTCGCTGGCGGTGAGGTTGCCCGAATCTACGTCCCACCAACTGAGGGAATAACAGCCCGGCAGCAGCTTGCCTTCAGCATTGCGTGCAGCATCCGTCACGCTGATCGTGAAGCGACTCTGCCCCATTGTGCGATGCACTTCGGTGATCACGTCGTCCTGGATGCGATACACACTGTGCAAACGGTCTGCGTTGAAACGGATCAGGCGACCGAGCGGATGCGTCTGAACGTCGTCAGCAAAAACAACGTCGAATGTACGTTCACGCTCCGGTGGCAGCCGGTGACTGACGAGAGACCGTAATCGCTGTTCGACCCATTCAAAACCATCGCTCCAGCGAATCTCACCGGAGTCGATCGGATCAAGCAGCGCGAGTGCCCGCAGCAGCAAAGTCTTGCCGCTGCCGGTCGGACCGACGATCGCGAGCCGTTCACCAGCGGCGATCGTCAGCGATACATCGTCCAGCAATTGCAGATCGCCCGCGATGCGGCGGATGTGGAGGCATTCCAGCAATGCTATCCCTGTCGAATGAGGAAACAGACCAGACCGATGAAGGTACACGCCGCCAGCGTCGGGATCATGCCGACCTTGAATCGGAACATGGCGGTGAATGCGGCTGCCGCAATCAACAGAGCCGCTCCGTCGACCGTCGCCCACTCGGGAACCAGCAGCCGCGCCCCAAACGCATGCAATTCGGTCACCGTGCTGAAGATCGAGTGCAGCGAAAACCAGATCGAGAGGTTCAGCACAACGCCCACAACGGCGGCCGTGACTGTCGACAGCGCGGCGTTCAGTGTGTTTCTGCCGCGCAGGGATTCGATGTACGGCGCTCCGAGGAATATCCACAGGAAACACGGGGCGAACGTGACCCACGTCGTCACGACCGATCCGATCACGCCGGCCAGCATCGGATGCAGCGGGCCTGCATGGCGATACGCTCCCATGAAGCCCACAAACTGCACGACCTGAATCAGAGGGCCGGGCGTCGTCTCGGCCATTCCCAGACCGTCCAGCATTTCACCGGGCTTCAGCCAATGGTGCGTGCTGACGGCTTCCTGAGCGATGTACGCCAGCACGGAATACGCTCCGCCGAACGTCACCACCGCCGCCTTGCTGAAGAAAAACGACTCCTGCGAGTACACACTGTCCGCCCCGGTGAACGCGACCAGACCGGCGATCGGCAGCAACCAGATCGGCAGCCAGATCAGCAACACGCCGGCCGTGCGCTTGAGGCTCGGACGAACCGAGGCAACGTGGTCGTCGGCAATGGCGTGCTGTTGTCCGGTTCCTTCGTTCTTCGCAGCGTGCCCCTTGATCACCACAAACGTGTCGGGTCGAAATTTGCCGCCAAAGTAACCGACGATCCCGGCCGTCAGCACGATCAGTGGAAATGGAACCTGAAAGAAGAAGATCGCGACAAAGGCGATGCCGGCAATCGCGACCATGACCCGGTTCTTCAACGACTTCCGGCCAATGCGGAACACAGCTTCAATGACCACGGCGACAACCGCCGGCTTGAGTCCATAGAAGACTCCTTCGACCAGCGTGAGATCGTGATAACCGGCATACAGCACGCTGAGGGCGAGAATGCTGACGAATCCCGGAAGGACGAACAGCAGCCCGGCGACCAGTCCACCAATCGTGCGGTGCAGCAGCCAGCCGATGTACGTTGCCAGTTGCTGAGCTTCCGGGCCGGGCAGCAGCATGCAGTAGTTCATCGCGTGCAGGAACCGGTTCTCGCTCACCCAGTGTTTCTCTTCGACGAGGATGCGGTGCATCACGGCGATCTGCCCGGCCGGCCCGCCAAAGCTGAGCATCGCCACGCGGCACCACACCCACAGCGCTTCGCGAAATGTCGGGTGAGTCTGATTTGATGTGGCAGCAGCGTCGGGAGTGATTTCATTCGACGTTTCCATACGCTTATCAAGTCTCCGTCACGCTCTGCCGGCTGCGGGAACGCGCGGCTCCGTTGCCGGGTGAATCCAGTGTCTCTTCGCTACGGCCGATGAGCCCGGTTCGTGATTGCAGCACATTCGCCAGCGAGCCACTTTCACGAAAACGGTCGATGATGTCGTCAGCAGGCAACCGACCGGTTTCGAGCCGATGGTTCATGATGCGCAGCGGACCGGGATCGAAGCCGAATCGATTGAGTGCCACCGGAGCCCGTGCGAGCACTTCGCCGGCCCGTTCGCGAACCGTCTCGGCCTCCAGACCAAAGCGGGCGACCGCGCCGAGATCGTAGATGCGAGTCTGATCCCGCGCCCGGCCAGTCAATCCATCGTCCACCAGCAGAGTCAGCCACAGCAGAAAGAATGCGTGGTAATCGTCCAGCCGGTTCGTGGCCTCGAACAGCTTGAACTCCATGCGGCCGTTTTCTTGGGGATGAAACTCGATGGCCGGAGCGATCACGCTGCGGCGATACGTGCGGATCGACTTGCCGACCGCGCCGCGAATCTTCCACAGCTTCCCCCGATAGAGCGGTGACGCCAGCGACAGCGCCGCCAGCGCGGGCGAGTAGTAATTCATCTTTCGGTGCAGATCGGTCACGTCGATGCGGTCATTCAATTCGCGCGGTAGGCTGACGTTGATGTCCGGGCCGCAGGTCGTCATGACCTCCATCGCCCACTGCCAGTAATCATAGCGACGTTTGTTCTGCGGCCCCTCGAAGTGGTGTTCGGTCGGATGATGCGAGAGTGAGACCAGCGTGAAGCCTCTTTCTAATAAAGCCGTCTCCAGCCGGTCGTGCAGCGTCTTCAGCGTGGCAAGACATTCGTCGATCGACGAACAGACCGGCGTGCGAATCTCGATGCCCTTGGGAAGCAGATCGATCGGCGACAGGTCCGGAGCCGGCACGTGGTAGCCTTCCACGGCATACGGCATCAGCCTGTTGTGCGGCGGTTCCAGTTCCAGCCCGTCCAGAGGCGGCAGGTCGTCGACCGGGATCGACTCCAGCGCCTCGTTCAACTCCTCAAACGACAGGTCCTGATGCCACAGAGGACGAAACGTCTCCGCGTCGGCCAGTTGATATTCGGCTTCGATTCCGAAACGGAACGAATCGCGGTGGTTGTCTGAGTGCGTCATGAGACTGTTCCTTCCTTGGGCTAACCGCCGGCCTTCACGTGTTTCGGGTATTCGTAACGGCCGACGTTGTCGCGGACCCATTCGTAGTAAAAACGGATACCGCGATCGTCTTCGCTTTTTCCATAGCCACCCATTTCCGGGTTCGGACCGGTGCCGCTGCCGTTGGAAATGCCCTGACACCAGCCGCTGTGAAAGAGGATGCAGGCGTTCGGCGCGGCGGCGTAGTCCTCGAACAACTTGAGAAAGATCGGGAACTCGTCTGCTTCAAACTTGCCGTCATTCGAGTAGGCGTCGTTGCGCTGAGTCTCCACGTTCACGACGAACCCCTCGCCGGGAATCGGCTCGTCCTTCTGGATGACGCGGACCTGCATTCCGGGATAGCTCGTTCCTGTCCCGGACTTGAAGGTCGGACAGATACCGGCCTCGATGTCCGGTGCGAACTTCCGGAACCATCCGGTAAGTTTCGCCTTCTTCTTATCTCCGTCTGGCTCGCGGAAGATGTCGTGCTCGACCCGCGAGTGGTTGTATTCGTGCATGATGTCGCAGAAGACGTTTCGCAGTTTGCGCCGCACGAGAAAATTCGCGGTCTCTTCGCAGGCTCGCTGGATGGCGGCTTCGTCTTTCAGTTCCTGATCCTTACGAGGCGAGAACAGCCCGACCATCACAACCATGCCACGAGCGTCGGCTTCGCGGACCAGCCATTCCAGCCGGCGGGCGAACTCCGGTTTGAGCGTTCCGTCCGCGTTGTATCCGTTGCGTCCGCCTTCCGGATTCGGATGTCCGCCGTTGCTCCCCTGAATGTAAACGCCGACGCAGTTGATGCCGTGCGCCACCATGTTGTCGAGGTTCCGCACGTGCCGCTCGGTCACTCCCTGACTGAACAGTGCATTGCCGCAGCGCAGCCCCCAAATCTCAATCTGTTTGCCGCCAAGATACGGCCGGTCATCTTTGATTGAGAACTCGCGTGTCGCCGGCGGATCATCGATGTCGAGGGCCTGTTCCGGTGCCGGTTGACTTTTGGCCGGTGCTGTGGGGACTTTCGTCGCCTGAAACGCGACCACCTGCCACGCTCCGTTCCGCTGAGCCCAGACCCGCAGAAAACGAAACTGCCCCGTCCCGATGCTGCCGTCCGACTCGCGCCACTTCGGAGTCGAAACACCGGTCACGACGGCCGTGTCATCGACCACTCGCACCTGCAAGTCAGTCACATCAAACGAGATGTAACTGCTCTTGCCCTGTATCTTGCCTTTGATCCACTCGGCCTTCGTGCGAAACCGGCCGGACTGACTGCCGTGAGTGAAGTCGGCGGCGAACAGTCGATCGAATGTCGCCACGTCGCCTTCCACAACGGCCTTGTCGAGCAGTCCTTCCAATCGACGAATTTCCGTTTTCGTGCAAGCGTCATCGGCCCGCACTTGAGCAGCGCCAGCCATTAGCACGGCCGCGACAGCGAGGGCCATTCTCTTTTGAATCCGGTATTGCATCGTGACCTCCCTCCAATGTGTGAGCGATTGAGTGATCAATCCGTCCCCGTCGCCGTGAACTGATCGAAGTGCGTGTGAGCGTCGGCTTTGGTCCACAGTCCAACGCGTCCGGCGTCGGTGAGCGTGTCGTCGCGCACGCTGAGTTGCGTGCCGTCGACGTCGCAGACAATCAGGTCGCCCTGCATCGCGACCGTCAACGTGTGCCACCCGTCGCCGGCGAGTTCCACATCAACGCTCGCCAGTTGCGTCCGCTTCCCAACGATGACCTTATAGATGCGCAGGTTGTCTTCGAGCGGGTTGAAGCGGCAGACGTAATAGTGGTTTGCATCGACATAGCGCCACACGAACCCGCCGCCCTGATCGACCTTGCCAGCCACCGACCGGAACGCCACTGTCAGCTTGACATCGCGATAACTGGCATCTTTGACAACGCACAGGTTGAACATCGACCGCGGACTCTCCGCCGTCTGGGCGAGCACGTAACCCGACTTCGACGGAGCCGAGTCATCCGCGACAACTTTCCATTCACTGCCATCGCCCTTGCCGGTCTGAGCGACCTCCCAGCCGGACGGGACTTTGTCGACGTCGTCAGCCGGCAAGGTCCAGTCGCGAGTCTCGCCCTGAATCTCCGGAGCCGCATGCTGGACTGGTGCTGAATCGGGTGCGCAACCGCTACTGCCGAGTGTCAGCACAGTGAGGCAGGACGTGGTGAAGATGACGCTCCTGATACAGACACGCATGGCTCGTACTCCTGCTGGCTCGCGGATGGTCTGCCGTCACGGAAAGGCGACGCTGCGGGCCATTCACGTCATTTTCCGCCCCACGTGTCGCGAGTCCATTAAAGGAACATGAAACGTCTTTCATGTTGGCGGATCGGATTCGGAGCGCGGCAACAGCACTGTGCAGGTCGTGCCATCGCCCGGTGTGCTGGCGATATCCACTCGGCCACCGTGAGCTGCGACGATGCTCTGCACGATGCTCAGGCCGAGGCCCGTGCCGCCGGCTTCGCGGCTGCGGGATTTGTCCACGCGGTAGAACCGGTCGAAGACTCGCGGCAGGTGATCGGCGTCGATGCCGATGCCCGTGTCGCGGACGGCGACAGCGATCATCCCGGACTGATCGGTCACGGTCACTTCGATGCGGCCTTCGGACGGCGTGTATTTGATGGCGTTGTCGAGCAGGTTGTAGAGCACCTCGCGCAGCCGGTCGGCGTCACCGGTGACGACGGCTGCGGTGCGGCGATCGAGCGTCAATGTCTGTTCTTTCGCTTCGGCCAGCGGACGCATCATCTGCGTGGCGTCGGCAACGAGCCGGGCGAGATCGACCGGCTCAGATTCCAGCAGCACCAGTCCGGCGTCTTCGCGCGACAGCGTCAGCAACTGATTGGTCAATTTTGTGAGATGCTCGCACTCTTCGAGAATGCTGCCGGCCAGCGTCTGAAACTCCTCGGCATCCGGCGGCTGGTGCATCGCGACTTCGACCTCGGCGCGGATGACGGAGATCGGTGTGCGCAGTTCGTGCGAGGCGTCGGCCGTGAAGCGTCGCACTTCGGCGAAGGACTGTTCCAGCCGGGCGATCATCGCGTTGATTGTCTGAGCGAGCCGTCCGAGTTCATCACTCGGATTCGGCGCATCGAGCCGTCGGCTGAGTTGTTCGGCCGTGATTTCGTCCGTCGCCTGACGAATCCGTTCGACCGGAGCCAGAGCCCGCCGGGCCAGCGCGTACCCGATCCCACCGGCCAGCAGCAGCGACAGCGGCAGCACGGCCAGCAACACCGCCGCCAGTCCGCGGAGTTCTTCATGCACCTCGTCCATCGGCAGCATCAGGACGACGACAAACCGGCTGCCATTCGCATGCAGCGATCGTGTCAGCATCCGCTGCCGACCAATCAGCGGCAGCCGGCGCGAGTCAAACCGCGACTCGTCCGATGCGTTCGCCGGTGGATCGGGAACGCTCTGTGCGGCCATCTGTTCGGTGCGTGCGACAAGGCCGTCATTGCCATAAACAACACACAGCGCCCCGACGTGTTCGTAAAACTCTTCGATCCAGTGTCGAATCCTGCCTGCGGGGTCATCGACGCTGTGCAGGTCGTGTTCGAGTTCGTGAAACTGTTCGATCAGGACGCGGTCGATCTGCTCCAGCATCGCGTGCCGCAACAGGCCGTAAACCAGCAGCCCGACGATCAGCAGCAGCACCGCCAGCGCGGCCGTGTTCCACAGCGTCAACCGCCAGCGGATGGGGAGCCTGTTCATGGCGAGTCCCTCACCACGTAGCCGACACCGCGCACCGTGTGGATCAACGGCCGCAGGCCGGGTCGCTCGACCTTCTTCCGCAGCAGCCCGACGTAAACGTCGATGACGTTGGTCAGCACGCCCATCGGTTCCTGCCGCACGTCGCGAGCCAGCATGTCCCGCGTGACGACGGCATCGACGTGGCGCAGGAAGTAGGCCAGCAGTTCAAACTCGCGGTGGCTCAGGTCGATCTCCTCGCCGTCACGCACGACGCGCCGCGCGATGAGGTCCATTTCCAGATCGCCGACCCGCAACAGCAGTTCGCGTCCGCCGGTATCGCGACGCAGCAGCGCCCGCAGTCGGGCGAGCAGTTCCGCAAACGCAAAGGGTTTCACGAGGTAATCGTCCGCTCCGCCATCCAGACCGGCAACACGGTCCTCGACGCTGTCCCGCGCGGTCAGAATCAGCACCGGCTGCGAAAACCCGTGCCATCGCAGATCACGCAGCACCTGCAGCCCGTCGCGACCCGGCAGCATCAGGTCGAGCACCACGGCGTCGAAGTCCTGCGTCGTCGCCGCGTAGTAACCGTCTTCGCCGGTCGCCGCTCCCGTGACGACGTACCCATCCTGTTCCAGCCCCTTTTTCAGGCTGGCCAGCAGTTTTTTCTCGTCCTCGATCAGCAGCACTTTCGCCACGGTTGTCGGCTCCACAATGACTTCGGTCGATTATGAGGAGTCGCCTGCGGATTCGATATGAGCGCCGGATGAAAAGCCTTTCATGTTCTGTTCGCAGCCATTGCCGAAAAGCGATTGATGATTGAGGATTTCTGATTGGCGATTTGCAGACCGAACCGCCGCAATCGCAAATCAGAGATCGAAAATCGGAAATCCCAATAAGGAGTCAGCCATGAGTGGATTGTCGCGTCGTGATTTTGTGTTTGCTTCGACCGGAGCCGTTGCCGGGAACTTCGTCACGCCGGGCCTTGCCGAGGCCGACGACGCCCATGCGCACGGCATCGACTTCAGTCACAGCGGTCTGGTCACCGGCAAGCCGAAACCGCTGAAGCACAAAGCGATCCCCGGTTTCCTCAGCGCCGAACAGATCGCGCCGCACCACACGGCCCACTATGGCGGCGCGCTGCGAGGCTATTCCGGAGCCGACGCGAAACTGGAAGCCAGCATCAAATCCGGCGAAGCCATCGACGGCGATGCGTACGGAGCCCTCAAGCGAGCGGTCAACAGCAAGGGCAACAGCGTCGTACTGCACGAGATGTACTTCGACGGCATGACTCCGCAGGCCCCCGACCCAGCCGCTGCGATTCGCACAGCCATCGAGCAGCGGTTCGGTTCGCTCGACAAGTGGTCCGCCGACTTCGCCGCCTCGGCCAAAGGAGCCGCCGGCTGGGCCATGCTCGTCAAACATCCAGTCAACGGAAAACTCTACAACGTCGTCAGCGACGAACACGCGATGGGCGTCCTCTGGATGGCCACCCCGCTGATCGTCATTGACACCTACGAGCACGCCTTCTACATCGACTACCAGAACCGCAAAGCCGACTACGTCGCAAAGTTCCTCGCCCACATCGACTGGAACGAAGCCAACACGCGATTCCGGTCCGTCCACTGATCCGGCGGCGTAATGAACGGACGCAGTCGTATCGCCAATCGGAGACGATCAACTTTACTTGTCAGCATCGCAGTGGCTGTCGCCCGCCATTTTGATCGTGATGCGATATGCTCAGCGTCTATGACTGATCCTGGTTCCGCGCAACACGGTCCACTGCCTCATCTCGACACGTTTTCGAAGGCGGCCGAGCTGGGCAGCTTTACGGCTGCGGCTCGTGAGCTGGGGATTACTCAGGCGGCGGTCAGCCAGCGGGTGCAGACGCTGGAACGGTCGCTTGATGTTTCCCTGTTTGAGCGGAAAGGCGGGCGGGTCTCACTGACGGAATCCGGGACTCGACTCTACGAGTTCGCTCAGCGGATTCTCGACCTGCACCGGGAGGCCCGTGAGGCGGTCACCGGTGCCGAGTTGCCGGTTGAAGGAGAACTGCTGCTGGCCGCCAGTTCCATTCCCGGCGAGCACCTGCTTCCGGCGGCACTGTCCATCTTTCGCGCCCGACATCCGGCAATCACCGTCCGTGCGTCGGTCGATGACAGTCTGGCCGTGCTTGATCATGTGGAATCGGGACGAGTGCAGCTCGGTCTGGTCGGACGCCGGATTGATAAACCTCACCTTCTGTTCCGGCCATTCGCTTCGGATGAACTGGTGCTGATTGTCGGCAAAGAGGATCGCTGGAAACGCCGCCGCAAGGTGCGGCTGGCTGAGGTCCTGAGCCGGCCCGTCATCCTGAGGGAACCTGGATCGGGCAGCCGCTGGTGTCTCGAACAGGCCTTGCTGCGGGCTGCGCACTGCGTGGAAGACCTCGATGTGGCCCTGGAGCTGGGCAGCAACGAGTCCATCAAAGAAGCGGTCCAGAACGGAACGGGAGTCGCCGTGCTGTCGCGGTTTGCCGTGCAGCGCGACCTGGACGAGGGCCGCCTGCATGGAATTGCCATCGACGGGCTGGAGTTGTCGCGGACTCTGTTTGTCGTTTCGGATTCTCGTCGGGCACTCCCGCGTCCGGCCCGCGCGTTCCTCCAGTTCCTGCTGGCACGCTGCGACCAGTTTCTCACGCCCGAAT
>JAQBZS010000087.1 GCA_027622115.1 Planctomycetota bacterium
GTCCGAGCCGATTCGAACGGACGCGATCGATGGACCGCCGACGCTCATGCGGGGAATGCACGTGACCGTCACTTTGAATGTCACACCGCGAATTCGCTTGCTGAGCATTCCCACTCAAGGCTTCCAGCCGAACGGTCGGGTTTGGACCGTTGAAAACGGCGTGCTGCGCGGACATTCGGTGAAGCCGGCCAAAACCTTGCCGGATCGCGTACTTGTTCGAGCGGATTCGACCGACCTGAAGCCCGGCGACCATGTCGTCATCACTCAGTTGAGCACGCCCTTGGACGGCGGCCGAGTTCGTGAACTGGCGACGGACGGGCAATCGGCCTCGACGATTGGCGATGAAGGCGACTCACCATGAGGCGCGTGATCGCGTGGGCGATCCGGAACTCGCCGTCCATGAACACGCTGATGGTTGCGGTTCTGGTCACCGGCGCGGCCTGCGCGTTGAAGCTTCGCCGCGAGCGATACCCGGACTTTCGACCGGACGAAATTACCATCTCCGTCAACTACCCCGGAGCCTCGCCCGCAGAAACCGAGCAGGCGATTTGTCTCCCCGTGGAAGAGGCGATCCGCTCAATCGTGGGGATTCGCAAGGTCGTTTCATCGGCCAGGGAAGGACAGGGTTCGGTCACGGCCGAGTTGGACACGGACGTCGATGATCCGGGAAAGGTGCTGGACGAGGTTCAAAGCGCCATTGATCGCGTGACGACGTTCCCAGTCGAAACCGAGAAACCGGTGGTCAAGCTGCCCGTCCGGTTTAACCCCGTGATCTCGGTGTCGATCATCCCGCCTGCGGGCAGCGACCCGGACAACGATCCGATCGCCGAACGTCAACTGCGTGCCGTCACGGATCAGGTCTATGAAGAATTGATGCAGTTGCCGGACATGTCCTACGCCAGCCAGGACCAGTCGAAGAACTATCAGATCGACATCGAAATCTCGCAGGACACGCTGCGCAAGTACGGGCTGACGCATCGCGACGTGGCCGACGCCGTCCGCAAAAGTAACGTGGAATTGCCCGCCGGATCGATCCGCACGAAATCGGGCGAGGTTCTAATCCGTGCGTCGAACAGACATGTCACTGGCAGAGAAATCGCGAAGATCCCCGTCTTGACCGATGAAAACGGCACGTCTCTGACCGTCGGTGATCTGGGCACCGTGAAGGACGGCTTCGACGACCGCGAGATTTTTCTCCGACTCGATGGGCGGCCGCATCAGTGGATCATGGTCCGCATGACGCCGGACGAGGACATGCTGACGATCCGCGATCAAGTCTTCGCCTACGCTGCGGCAAAGCAGATGCCGGACGGCTACAAGCTCAAAGTCTGGGGCGACTGGTCCAAGCAAGCACGCGACCGGCTCGACCTGGTGACCCGCAACGGAATCATGGGACTGCTGTTGGTCTTCGGTGTCCTGGGCTTGTTTCTTGATTTGCGGTTGGCGATGTGGGTTTCGCTGGGGATACCGATTTCGGTGTTCGGCACGTGCGCCATCATGCTGGCCTGTGGCGCGACGCTGAATGTGTATTCAATGTTCGCGTTCGTCATGGCGATGGGGATCGTTGTCGACGACGCCATCGTGATCGCCGAGAACGTTTACGCGCATCGGCTCACTGGAAAGTCGGCTGTGCAAGCCGCGATTGATGGCACGGCGGAAGTCGCGTCGTCGGTGATCAATTCCGTGCTGACGACAGTCATCGCGTTCATTCCGCTGGCGTACGTCAGCGGCGATATGGGCAAGTGGATCGCCGTGATGCCGCTGGGTCTGATCTCGATGCTGTTGATTTCGCTGTTCGAAGCACTGTTCATCTTGCCGTGTCATTTGGCCCACAGTCGGTTGCCCGAACGAGAATCCGAAGTGCCCGGTTTTCAGCGGCGCGTGCAGGCCGCCGTGTCCGGCTTCATCGATCGCGCGTACGTACCGGCGTTTCGCTGGACGCTGGCCCATCCCGCCATCGTGATCAGCGGGTCCATCGCCACGATGTTGCTGACGATTGGTCTGTATCGCGGCGGATACACACCGTTCGTGTTCAGTCCGCGACTGGATTGGGAGTTCGTTTACACATACGTCGAATATCCCAAGGGTACTCCGCAGCAAACCGTCATCGACGCCACCGCGCGACTTGACGCCGCGTTTCGCGAGGTCGAACGCGAGCATCTTCGTCCGGGTGGCGAGACGCTGGTGACAACGTCGACGCGATCGGTTGGCCGCAGCGGTTCGCAGGATCGATTGCGAGGTGATGTCTACGCGGAGTTCGATCCCAAGCGAGTCTTCGAGACAACATCCAGCCAGGAGATCGTCAAACGCTGGCGAGAGAAAGCCGGCGAGTTTCCGGGCGCGGAACGTGTTGTCTTCTGGGGGCTGGACGTATCGCCCGGCGGTCGGCCCGTCGAGCTATCGCTGTTGGGTTCGAACATCGACGAACTGGAATCGGTCGCCGGCAAGATCAAAGCGAGATTGGCCACGTACAAAGGCGTGTACGACATCCAGGACAGTCGCGGCCCGGGCAAATGGGAATTGCCCTTTACGCTGAAGCCCGAAGCGGAAGCACTGGGCGTGGACCTCGAACACGTGGCCCGCACCGTCCGAGCCGCGTTTCACGGCGAAGAGGTCATGCGACTCCAGCGAGGTCGACACGAGATCAAGTTGATGGTCCGCAACCCAGAAGCCGAGCGCCGGTCACTACATCAATTGGACGAGATCCCCGTGCTCACCAAAGACGGCGACGAGGTTCCACTTCCCGTCCTGGCCAACATCACCGCCCGCCGCGGTTACTCGACGATCAAACGCATCGACCAGCAAAGAGCGGTCACCATCACGGCCAACGTCGACGAAACTCAAGGCAACGCATTGAACATCGTGAACGATCTCCAAAGCGGGTTCCTGAGCGAATTGCTGCAACAACATCCGACAGTTCACGGTCGATGGGAAGGACAGCAGGAGCAGACGCGGCGGTCATTCACGAGCCTGATGATCGGATTTTCGTTGGCGGTTTTCGGCATGTACGCCTTGCTGACGCTGGAATTCAAATCGTATTTCCAGCCGATCATCATTCTGGCAGTGCTGCCGTTCGGCCTGGTGGGCGCACTGCTGGGGCACTTGCTGCTCGGGCAAGTTCTGACGTTGTTCAGCCTGTTCGGAGCAGTCACGCTGGCGGGCATCATCGCCAATGATTCGATCGTGCTCGTCGATTTCATCAATCGCCGTCTGAAGGAAGGTGCTGAGCTAGCGGACGCACTGCTCGAATCCGGCCGTCGCCGTTTTCGTCCCGTGATGCTGACGTCGATCACCACTGTCGCCGCCCTGCTGCCGATCCTGGCCGAGCGCAACACGCAGGCTCAGGTCATCATCCCGATGGCCATCAGTATTTCCTTCGGCCTGATCGTGGCAACGCTCTGGATCCTGTTCTTGGTCCCCGCGATTTTCAGCATCTATGCGAAGTGCGTTCATCTGCGGAAACTCTGATTCGAAGCCGGACTCGCTTGCCATGTTCTTATTGGCCACAAAAAAAAACACGAAAAGACACAAAATAGTGTGCAGACTTGCAATACGATTTCGTGCTTGTGTGGTTTCCTCTGCTGAGTGAGTAAGTATTTTTGATAGAGAGTTCTTGCGCCTCTTTTTGTTTTTGTGGCCATCCCTCCGCAGCACGATCAAGCAAGAATATCATTCAAGACTTTGGCCTCGTCGGTGGGGCCGATCAAGCGGTTGTTTGCGAAGCCGAACTCGAAGGGATTCAGGCCAAGTTGATTGAGTATCGTGGCCTGGACGTCTCGGATGCTGACGGGATTCTCGGCAATGTCATAGCCGATTTCGGCGGTCGAGCCGTGAGCCAAGCCGCCTTCGACTGCCGTGTCCGTCCGGCCTTCTTCTTGCCCATGCTCGCCCTACTTCAGGTGGTTTGCCAATCCTCGATCTGCAAGCCCGAGACTCGGGCGAATTCAGACGTGTTGTGTGTGACGAGAATCAACCCGCTGGATAAAGCGGTGGCAGCAATCATCAAATCGTTCGGGCCGATCGGAGTCCCTTGAGCCTCGAGTTCCGCGCGAATTCGGCCATACACTTCCGATGCGGAATCGTCGAACGGCAAAGAAGGAATCGCTGCGAAAAAGCTGCTGAGTTGCGCCTGGTTCGTCGACCGATTCGCGCTCCGTTCAGCCCCGAACCACAGTTCCGCCTTCACCACTGACGATAGAACGGCATCTCCCGGTGCAACGGCGGCAAGCTGATTGGTGACGTTTGCGTTCGTTCCGCGTAGATGGGCAATACACACGTTGGTGTCGAGCAGATACTTCATGAAAACAACTCATCTCGCTGCTCGAGCTTGCCTTCAGGATGCCTTTCAAACGTCGGGTCAGTGATGCATCCTGCCGTCGCGTGGACGAACTGTTCCCATTGCTCATTGGGCATGGGTTCTTGCAATGGTTGGACGCTCACACGCACTTCTCGGTTTGCTTCAGCCGTTCCAAGCGGAATTGAGAGGTTCAGCACACCACTGGCATCAACTTTTGATTTCACTTCGATCAACGTCATGTTTCGCTCCCGATTCTGATATAGCCATGCTACTGCAACGAGTGCGGGCATCCCAGATGCGATCGCGGTCGGAAGGAGAAGCTCTGAACGACAAAGTGCGGCCACAATCAAGCAAGAATATCGCTTAAGACTTTGGCCTCGTCGGTGGGGCCGATCAAGCGGTTGTTGAGGCCGCCGGATTCGAAGCCGAATTCGAAGGGATTCAGGCCAAGTTGATTGAGTATCGTGGCCTGGACGTCTCGGATGCTGACGGGGTTCTCGGCGATGTAGTAGCCGATGTCGTCGGTCGAGCCGTAAGCCAAGCCGCCTTTGATGCCGCCACCGGCCATCCACATCGTGAACGCGTAAGGATGGTGGTCTCGACCGATGAAGCCTTTCTTTAGCTCGTTGCGAACGTTGTTTTGCATCATCGGTGTGCGACCGAATTCGCCGCCCCACACGACCAGCGTTGAATCCAGCAACCCGCGCTGCTTCAGGTCTTTGAGCAAGCCAGCGATCGGGCGGTCGATTTGTTTGCACTTGATGGGCAGTGTCTCGTCGCAGGATTCACCTGGCGAACTTCCGTGATGGTCCCATCCCCAATCGTAAAGTTGCACAAACCGCACGCCTTGCTCGACAAGCCGGCGAGCCAACAAGCAGTTATTGGCAAACGTCGGGTCGTTGCCCTTGTACAACGGTCGCGGGTCGTCCGCCGATTCGGACTGCGACACGTGACCGGGCACGGCGCCGTACGACTCCAACGTCTGCTTGGTTTCCTTCGAGATATCCATCACCTCGGGCACCGCGACCTGCATGCGAAAGGCCAATTCGTATTGCGCGATTCTCGTTTGCGTTTCCGCGTCGCCGACCTGTTGATATTGCAGCTCGTTCAGCTTTCGAATGGCGTCCAGAGACGTTCGCCGCAGCTTACGACTCATGCCTTTCGGGTTCGACAAATACAGCACGGGATCGCCGGACGTTCGGCACTGCACGCCCTGATAAACCGTGGGCAAGAATCCCGAGCCCCATAGCGACTTGCCGGCGCTCGGCGTCTTGCCACCAGACGCCAGCACCACATATGCGGGCAGGTCTTGATTCGCACTGCCGAGGCCGTAGGTCACCCAAGAACCCATACCCGGATTTCCCGGTCGCGGGCTGCCGGTGTGCAACAACAACTGGGCGGGCGAGTGGTTGAATTGATCCGTGTGGACCGTCCGCATCACGCACGCCTCGTCCACCACGGAAGCGAAGTGTGGAAGTTGCTCGCTGATCCACTGGCCGGACTCGCCATGTTGCTTGAAGTCAAACAACGGTCCCAGCATTTTCGGCACGCCTTTGATGAAGGCGAACCGCTTGCCCTCGAGGTATTCCTTCGGGCATTCGGCGCCGTGGAACTTTGCGAGTGCGGGCTTGTGTTCGAACAGTTCCAGCTGCGACGGCGAGCCGGCCATGTGCAGGTAGATGACGGACTTCGCTTTGCCTTCCGGCTTGGATTCCGCTCGGGCGGTTTGCGAGATGGCCCCGAGTGCCATTGCACCCAAACCAACTCCAGCCTGCCCCAGCAGATGCCGCCGAGTGATGTGTTCCAGATAGCTTTGCATATCGAATTTCCGTGAGCGTGTGCGGTGCGACTAATTTCGCATCAAAGTTTCATCCAGGTTCAACAGCACGTTGCCGACGACGATCCACGCAGCCAGTTCGATAACTTCGGCATCGGCATCCTTCGTGGGAACATCCATGCGAGCAACCTCGATCAACTCTTTCGCTTGTGCGACATCTCCACCCCATTGCTTTCGAGTTGACGCCAACAATTCGTGCATCGCATCAAGTTCGGCCCTGGCGGGATGCCGGATCAGCGTTTGGCGAAACGCGGCGGACAATTTGGCTTGATCGTCACCTGCTGCCTTCATCGAGTTCTTGCCCAACGCGCCGGCGGCTTCGACAAACACGGGATCGTTCAATGTCACCAATGCTTGCAGTGGCGTGTTGGTCCGAACACGTCGGATCACACACACCTCTCGCGAGCCGGCGTCAAACGTGAGCATGGACGGATACGGACTTGTCCTGCGCCAGAACGTGTAGAGGCCACGGCGGAACCGATCTTCGCCTGTCGACGTGCTCCACTTAATGCTGCTGTACGTCGCCTTCCAGATTCCAGGCGGCTGCGGCGGCATGACGGATGGGCCACCAATCTTGTGCGACAACAATCCGGCAATCGCCAACGACTGATCACGCACTGTCTCGGCTGACAATCGAAATCGCGGAGCCCGGCTCAACAATCGATTCCGCGGATCCAGATCAACGGTCTTGGGATCAACGACCGACGACTGCTGATACGCCGCCGACAAAACGATCGTTCGACACAACGACTTCATGGACCACTTGAGGTTGTCGCGGAAATGGACAGCCAGCCAATCCAGCAACTCGGGGTGACTCGGCTGAGCGCCCTGGGTGCCGAAATCACCTTCCGTTTCCACCAGACCGATTCCGAAAAACTTGGCCCAGAAGCGATTGGCGATCACTCGCGCGGTGAGCGGGTTCTCACGACTGACCAACCATCGCGCAACGGCGAGACGATCTTGTTCACCATCGGGTGAGAGCGATCCAAACACCGCCGGGACGCCAGCGTTGATCTTGTCGCCCTTCTGCAGAAAGTTGCCTCGAATGTGGATGTGACTGACTCGGCGTCGATTCGCAGCCAGCTCCTTCATGACGGGAGTCGGGTTCGGTTTGATGGCTGCACGTTGCTCGTCCAACTTTGCGATCCTCGCAAACATGTCCTTTGACTTCGGCCAGACTCGCACGAATGCGTCGTTCAGCAACTGTTGCTGTTGCGGAGTTCTCTTTGCTTCCGGAATCGCAGCCAAATCGACCGCTTCCGACACGATTGGCTTGAGCAATTCGGGCGCGGTCGATGAAACGCTGACTCGAAATCGCCCGAGCACCAGCCGATTGCCGTACTGCTGCGAGATGCGAACTCGCAGCTTGCCGCCAGCCGTTTCGATCGGCTCGGCCAAGTCGAAGATCACGACGTGTGGTTCGCTGAACTTTGGCGACACGGCCCAACCCGTTTTTTCGTTTCCATCGATTGCTGCAGCCGCAGGCCATTTTGGTTGGGAGTAATCCGACCGAGCACTCTTCAGCTTCAGCTTTGATTCGTTGCCGTCGGCATCAGCCAGCCACACGTCGAACTCGCTGACAACGAAATTCGGATCGGCACCGTTTCGGCCGGGTCCGTTTCTTTTGAGCGATGAATGTGTGAGGGCCGCGAGACGGATCGCCGTGATGCGTTGCTTCTCGATTGAAGCACTGAATTCGTAGACGTCGCGTTCGTCCGTCGGCCCCGATGCCAGCACGGACGCATCGTTCAGGACAGTGAGTTTCGCCTTCCCCGCTGCTTTGGCCACGGACGGCTTCAAGTTGGTCCAGAGCGAATCCGAACTCAGTGTCGCTTCCCACTTCCGACGAGCCGCCACGAAATCCGCCGAGCCAATCCCGGACTCCGCACGAAGCGAATCGATTTGCGTCTGGAACGCGTCGATGGCGGCCTGCTGTCGACTTGTCGGTGTTGCCGCGCGAGGCGCGTCGTCCCCACGATCCGTGTCCTCGGTTTGATTGAAGACGTCGTAGAATGCGTAGTACTCGCGTTGCGAAATCGGGTCGTACTTGTGCGAGTGGCAGTTGGCACAACGCATAGTCATGCCCATCCAAACTTGCATGGTCGTTTCGATGCGATCCTTGACGGCCGCGATCCGAAACTCCTCGTTATCCGTGCCGCCTTCATCGTTGGTCATCGTGTTGCGATGAAACGCGGTTGCCAAGACTTGATCGGTGGTCGCTTTCGGCAGCAGGTCTCCCGCGAGTTGCTCGATCGTGAATTGATCAAACGGCATGTCCCTGTTGAAGGCGTCAATCACCCAATCGCGATAAGGCCAGATGTTTCGCGGCTGGTCTTTTTCGTATCCCTTGGTGTCTGCATACCGAGCCAAATCAAGCCACATCCGAGCCCAGTGTTCGCCGAACCGTTCGGACTTCAGCAATCGGTCAACGACTTTTTCAACTGCGTTGGGCGACTTGTCATTCACGAACGCATTAGCCTCGGCGACCGTCGGCGGCAAGCCGATCAAGTCCAACGACAATCGTCGAATCAGCGTGTACCGGTCTGCCGTCGATTGCGGCTTCATGCCACCTTCTCGCAGACGCTTTAACACGAAGTCATCGATTTCATTCTTGGCCCACGCGTCGTTTGGGATCGCCTTCGCGGTCGTTCGTTTTGGGGCGGTGAAAGCCCAATGCCGGTCGTATTTTGCACCCGCTTCGATCCACTTCTTCAGGATCTCGATCTGCTCGGGCGTAAGAGTTTTGCGCGAGTCGGGTGGCGGCATCTTTGAGTCGGCATCGTTCGAGACGATCCGCTTAAACAGCTCGCTTGCAGTTGGTTTCCCGGGCACGATCGCGGCATGGCCATCTCGAATTTGCTTTGCCGATTGCTCAACATCCAACCGCAATTCACCTTTGCGGCGTTCTTTGTCAGGGCCATGACATTGAAAACAGTTGGACGCCAAGATCGGCAATACATCTCGACTGAACTCCACGGAATCCGCAGCGTGCGCAGCCGCTGCCGGCACGAGTGAAGTCACGATTACTGCAATAAGCCATGAAAGCGTCTGTGGACGCATTGTGCCTCTCCATTTGAACGACCGTGCTGTTGGTGAAGTCGTCGGGCAGTCAGCGGGACCAGAAATGGCGACGACGTCGAAGCTTAGGGTCGGCGCTGAAATTAAACCGGCATTTGGCATGCGAGTTACCGTAGCTGGATCGCCAGAATTCAGCCGGATCGAGACTGAATTCTGGCGAATCCAGCTACTACATCAAATGCCGGTTTAATTTCAGTGTCGCCCCTTAATTGTTCAAGTTGTTTCGGCTTCGTCCCTTATTCAAACTGAAGAATCCAGTCCGCATCGCAGAGTCACACAGCTTCGTCGAACATTTCGCGGACTTCCTGCGCGGTCGGAATTCGACGGCTTCCTCATCGGATGACACCGCGTTGCGAACTTGTGCAAACGCGTGGGAATACCTCGGACTAGAAGCTATCTGAAAAAGGAGTCTGACCCTTTGGATGCCTCGCTAAACCCCGGCAAAAACTGAGGCCGGAGAGGGTCAGACCCCTTTTTCAGATAGCTTCTAACGATTGTTCGGCTGAAAATAGAAATGACCGTCCTCGGCGCCGATCAACAGATCGGGACGTCCGTCGCGGTCCCAATCGACCATGGTGGGGCTGGTCGTATGCCCCGCCAGATGACGCTCATCCAACGGTCCCTCGTCAGAAAATCGCCATTCGAGCGGCTTGGTCGAAACATTTCGCCAGAGATTCACGCTACGGGAATTCACCAACAGGTCGATTTTGCCATCACCGTCCCAGTCCGCAAAACAGAACTTGCGCCGACCGCTCCGACCTGCTTCGCGATCATTCAACCGTAACGGTTTTCCGGTCGCGTCGTGAAACACTCGGCGGCCGGGTGCCAGCACCAAGCCGCCGTCGCGACGCGAACGTTGAAACCACGCCAAGTAACCTTCGTGGTCCAACATCACCAAATCGCGGAGCCCGTCTTGGTCCAGATCGATGACTGCCGGCGTCGTTCGCCATTGCGTGGCCAGTTCGTTGCCTCGCGGTCGCCACCAATTCCAGGCCGGTTGCGGGATCGTCGAGCCCGCCGGCCAATCCACTTCGATCGGCGCGGCCGCTGCCAACTTGGGTTTGTGCTTGTCTCCGACGTTGCGATACCACACGACTTTGCCCCAAATCGAATTGACGACCAGATCCAGCAGCCCGTCGTGGTTCCAATCGGCGACGCTGAGCGTGGTGTAGCCCCATTTCGCTTCGCACGGGCCTTGAATTGAACCGTTCGGTCCCGCCTGAATCCGCAAGGTTTCACCGCCGGCTTGAAGCCGCTTCGGCGGTGCCCAACGTGGTGGCATGCCGCCGTCCAAGTTCTCGATCAGCGCGACGTAACCGGCCGAGTTGCCGCAAACCAGATCCTCGTCGCCATCGCCGTCCCAATCGACGCTGACCGGTGTGACGAGCGCGCCGAACTTCACCAGATCGGCCTGTTGCTGAAAGTAGACCGGCGGCAAGAATCCTGGGACACGACCCGCCATGCGACCCGTGTTTTCAATCAACGCCACTCGACCGTCTTCGTCGCCGCACACGAGATCGACGTCGCCGTCGCGGTCCCAGTCGATCGCCGTCGGGACGATCATTTGCAGGTCCATGTGCAACGGTCGACCGTTGTGAAGCAAACGCCCGGCCGACTCGTAGCGCGGCGCGGATCTCGTGCCGACGTTTTGAAAGTAGCTGAAGCCGTCCAGGAATTCGCCGCAGATCAAATCAAGATCTCCGTCGTCGTCGAAGTCGGCAAAGTTGGGCGACGGCATGCCGTAGACATCGACCGGCTTGCCGTCGGCGAGCACCTTCGCGGGCTCGGCATAAACCGGCTTGTTGGTCGAACCGAGATTCCGCAGTAAATAGACGTAGCCGTGCAACGGTCCGCGTTGCCACTTGCCTTGCTTGTCGTACGCGTTGTCCCAGCCGTATGCCGTCCAGTCGCCGACACCCACGATCAGATCCAGAGCGCCGTCGGCGTCGAAGTCTATGTATCGCCATTGATTGGCGCGAACCTTGTTCGGGTGGATGTTCGACTTGGCATGAATCGTCCGCTGCTTCGCGAACGTCTTGCCGAGAAAGTCCACATGCTCGATTCCGGGAGACAACACACGCGGTCGGCCATCAACGTACGACAACGTGGCGTTGCTCAATCGCGGCCCGACCAGAACCGGCGGCTTGAACACCGGAAACTTTTGCGATTCGTCCGCCGTACCGGGATTCTCGAAGAGATACGTGCCTCGAAACGGCACATCCGGGCAGGAGACGATGAGGTCGTAGTCGCCGTCACCGTCCCAGTCCATCGGCATCGGCCAGGCCCAAAGTCCGACACCAAGATCGACTCGCGTGTTGGGAGCGCGATACTTGAGTCGATGCGCCGCCGGTGGTTGTTTGGGCGGGAAATTCGCGGCGAGCAGTCTCTTGGCCGTTTGTAGTTCGCCGGCATCGGGTGGCGACGCGATAACGTTGTGGTTTTCGGCCGGGTCGGACTTGTGATCGTACAGTTCGCTCGCAACGACGCGACCGGTCTTGAAGTCCCGCCATTCGATGTAGCGGGATCGTGATGTGCGGACTGAAACGCCCATCACGCTCGGCTTGTTCTTGTAGTAGGCGGGTCGAGGATGTTGCGTGAACGCCGCCGCCTTCACTGTCGTTCGAGGGTCGTCGAGGATCGGTTTGAGACTGACTCCTTCGAGACCCCGTGGTTGGGGCAAGCCGCACAGATCCACCAACGTGGGATACAAGTCGAGCAATTCGACCAAGGCGTCCGACTTCGAACCGGCATTCAATCCGGCCGGGGGAACGATGATCAACGGAACTCGCGCATCAAGTTCGAAGTTCGATGTCTTGCACCACAAACTGTGTTCGCCCAAATGAAATCCATGGTCCGACCAGAACACGATCACGGTGTTGTGGTCGAGTTCCAAGCGTTGTAACTCGGTCAGCACCTTGCCGACTTGCGCGTCTAAGTAACTGATGCCAGCTAGGTATCCGTGACGCAGTTCGACGACTTCTTCCCGAGTCAGCTTGCGGGCTTGCTTGCCTTCGCCGAGTAATTCGCGGCTGTTGTGAAGCGCGATCGCCGGTACGTTTTTCGGTGCTTGCGAGTTGTCGGCGGGCGCGAATGCGGCGCGGTCATACAAATCCCAATACCGCTTCGGCGGATTAAACGGCAGATGGGGCTTCCAGAATCCGACCGCGAGAAAAAACGGTTCACGCCGCTGTTTCAAATCGCTCAACGCATCGACTGCCAGCTTGGCGATGCGACCGTCGAAGTAGGCTTCGTCCGGCAGATCACGGCATTCGCTGCGTTTGCCGATCACATGATTCGCGGGAAGTTCTTCGTTGGCGACTTGTGGCTTGTCGCTGCCGTGCGTGGCGTAGTGCATCACGGCCGGAACGCTCCAAGACGCCGGATCACCCTGAATCTTCTGCCGCCAATTGTGAAAAATCTTGCCGATGTTTCGAGTGAAATAGCCATGCTGCTTGAAGTGCTGCGGCAGCGTGACCACATCGGGTGCGACTTCGCGAAAATGGGTCGGCAGATCCCAGATCCGCAGCGTATCGGGACGTCGTCCGGTGAGCAGCGATGCACGCGACGGATTGCAAACCGCCTGCTGGCAATACGCGCGATTGAACGTCACGCCCCGCGCCGAAAGCCGATCCAAGTTGGGTGTCTTAACCTGCGAATGGCCGTAACAGCCCAAGTCGTTCCGCAAGTCGTCGGCCGCAATGAACAACACATTCAGCCGCTCCGCTCCTTCGACAATCGTTGGTGACGCATCCGCGCAGGCTGCAAGTACCACGAGGAACGTCACGATCGAAAAGTCTGTCCGGCGGCGCATGGCAAGCTTCCGTGATGGAACCACAAAGTTTAGGCGAGTTGAAGTGTGGCCCGTTCAAGCAGGTTTTGCGATTCGGAGGTGGGAAGGGCTCGGGTGGTTCAAAGTTCCTGACCCTACCGTTTTCTACGTG
>JAQBZS010000088.1 GCA_027622115.1 Planctomycetota bacterium
CCCGACCGACAATGTCAGCGGATGCGGGCCGCTTGATTTGTCGGCCGACGCGAACAGCTCCAGCAGGCGTTCCTTCTGCACATCGTGCAGGTGCTGGCCGATGCTGTCGCTGACCGCGGCGACGACGTCCCGCTGCGTGTCGAAGGACCAGCCCACACATCGTGAACTGCCGGCCGAGAAACTCTGGTCATTCTTCACGGCGCAACGGCTGGCTCTGGTCGAGTACGTCGGCGAACGCTGCGCGACACAGACGCAGACCGGTGATACGGCACGGGGTAACTGCGATCTCGACACACTCCTTGATCCAAATGTGCTGACGATCGGCTTCGCCCGCCGGTTCGCGACGTACAAGCGAGCGAACCTGCTGCTGTCAGAGCCCGAGCGTCTGAAACGACTGCTGCTCGATGAGCATCGTCCCGTGCAGCTTCTGGTCGCCGGCAAGGCACATCCGAACGACGGCTACGGTAAGGATCTCATCCAGCAAATGACGCGGTTTCTGAGCCAGCCGGACCTGCGCGGTCGGGCCGTCTTTCTTGAAGACTACGACATGGTGCTCGGGCAGCATCTTGTCGCCGGCGTCGATGTGTGGCTCAACACACCGCTGCGTCCGAACGAAGCCTGCGGCACCAGCGGGATGAAAGTCCTCGTCAACGGAGGGCTGAATGTTTCCATCCTCGACGGCTGGTGGGACGAAGCTGTGGATTTCAGCGAACCGGACCAGTCGCGTCCCGGCTGGATCGTCGGTTCGCGCGATGGCGGTTCGTTCGACGAGTTGTACCGCCGCGACTCTGCCAGCCTGCTCGGCGTCCTCGAACAGCAGGTCGTCCCGGAATTCTACGACCGCGCCGAAGACGGCATCCCGCACCGCTGGGTTGAACGGATTCGCGAGAGCATGTCGCGTCTCACGCCACAGTTCAGCGCCACGCACATGCTGCATCAATACATCGACGAAGCCTATCTTCCGGCGGCCCGCGCCTATGCACAGCGGTCTGCGGACGGCGCGCGAATTGCAACAGACTTGCTGGAGTGGGACGCTGGCGTCACAACCCACTGGAATCACCTGCGGATCGGACAGGTCCACACGACAACGGAAGGCGACCGGCAGCGGGTAAATGTAGAGTGCTGGCTCGATGACCTGCCGGCAGGTGGAGTTCGAGTGGAACTATTCGCAGAATCGGCGAGCGGTGAATCTCAGGAAGTTCTGGTTCTGGAGCAGACGAGAGAACTCCCGGGAGCGGTTAATGGATTCGTCTTCAGTGGAACAGTTCCTCAAGGCCGGCCTGTCAGCGATTTCACGGTCAGAATAATTCCGCACCATCCGGCTGCATTCGTTCCAATCGAAGACCAAAGGATCCTCTGGGAACACTGACTCAAAATTATCTGACACAGGATGGCTCCAATGGGAAAGCACGCATCTGGCCTCCGAGCAACACTGGCTGCAGCTCAGTTTCTGCAGGATCTGTCGCCGGGTGATCTTGATAAGGTCGTGGCGATCTCGTCGTTGAAAGACATCGCTGCCGGCACGGTGCTGTATCAGGAAGGCGAAATCTGCGACGCGATGCACATTGTTTCGGCCGGGCTGGTCGGGCTCGATATGTGCATGCCTCGTCGGGGGTGCACCCGCATTCTGACTGTTGGTCCGGGCGAGCTGCTTGGTTGGTCGGCTCTGCTGAACCACGGCTCGATGACAGTGCGAGCGACCGCCGTTGAAAACACGGAACTTATCGTCCTTCCGGCACAGGAACTGCGGCAGCTCTGCGACGACGACCACGACATTGGCTACGCGGTCATGCAGCAGGTGGCGTTGTCTCTGTCACGGCGGCTGCTGGCGACGCGGCTGCAGACGCTCGACATGTTTGGCGAAACACAGCCGGTCACTGCCTCCGTTTCTCCCGTCGCCAGATTCACCCCGTGAAAGAACACCCGAACTCATGACTGGAGCCACGGAAATCGCACCTGATGCAGCCTGCTTCTTGCCGCGGGTCGGCCTTCAGGAACTGATCAGCCAACTGACCGGTGACGGTTTTTCGGTCATTGGTCCGAAAATTGATCAGGGCGCGATCGTTTACGACGAGATCAACTCGGTGGACGAGCTGCCGCGCGGCTGGACTGACCGGCAGGAGCCCGGTCAGTATCGGCTTGAACGCCGTGATGACGACGCGTACTTCGGCTACGTCGTCGGGCCGCATTCGTGGAAACGGTATCTGTTTCCGCCGCTGGCAACCGTTGCAACGGCCGATCGCACGGACGACGGCTGGACGTTGAGCACTCCCGCTGAGCCGACGCCGCGCTATGCATTTCTCGGAGTGCGGGCGTGTGAGATCGCCGCGATGAAGATTCAGGACCGCGTCTTCACCGGCGGCGCCTATGTCGATCCGATCTATCAGCGCCGCCGCGAGGCGGCGTTCATTGTCGCCGTGAACTGCACGATGGCCGCGCCGACCTGTTTCTGCACTTCGATGAACACCGGCCCGAAGTGTGAGAGCGGGTTTGATCTCGCACTGACCGAGCTGGCTGACGGCTTTGTCATTGAGGCGGGTTCGGATTCTGGCAGGGAACTGCTGGCGAGACTGCCGGTGACTTCGGTGACTGACGAACAACTCGGTCGCGCCGACGACGCACGGCAGCAGGCCGTCGATCAGATACAGCGATCGCTCGACACCGACGGCATCCGCGATCTGCTGCTCGGGAACCTGGAACATCCGCAGTGGGAAGACGTCGCGAAACGCTGCCTGTCCTGCACCAACTGCACGATGGTCTGTCCGACCTGTTTCTGCTCGACAGTGACCGAGGTGTCGGACCTGACCGGGGATCATGTGGAACGGCAACGTCAGTGGGATTCGTGCTTCAACATCGATTTCAGCTACATGAACGGCGGCATTGTCCGCGACGACGTCCGTAGCCGCTTCCGCCAGTGGCTGACCCACAAACTGGCTTCGTGGCACGACCAGTTCGACTCGTCCGGCTGCGTCGGTTGCGGCCGCTGCATCACGTGGTGCCCGCCCGGCATTGATCTCACTGAAGAAGTCGCCGCGATCCGGAAGAATCCTGGTGCAACGGGGTCGGTCGCTGTCGGAACCGGAACGGCGCCGGAGGGTTCGGCATGACGGCAACTCCATCGGTCACCGCCTGCCAGTCCGCCAATCCGTGGCTCGCGTACACCGCGCGCATTCAGAGCGTGCGCGATGAAACGCCCGGCGTCGCGACTTACGACCTTGTCTTCGACGATCCCGTTCTGGCGGACGGATTCACGTTCCAACCCGGCCAGTTCAACATGCTGTACCTGCCCGGCGTCGGCGAGGTCGCAATCTCAATCAGCGGTGACCCTGTCGATTTTTCCTCCGTGCCGCACACGATCCGAGAAGCCGGCAACGTGACACAGGCACTCGCCCGGCTTGGCGAAGGTGCAACAATCGGCGTCCGCGGGCCGTTCGGTTCGAGCTGGCCAATGGACGAGTGCCGCGGCAAAGACGTGCTGCTCGTCGCGGGCGGCATCGGTCTCGCCCCATTGCGGCCGGCCGTTTATGAACTGCTGGCGAATCGCGATCAGTTCGGCGAACTCACGCTGCTGTACGGTTCCCGCTCACCCGACGGCTTGTTGTACCCCGACGAATACGACACGTGGCGCGATGCCGGACTGGATGTGCAGACGACCGTTGATCGCGCTCACGTCGCGTGGACCGGAAACGTCGGCGTGGTCACTGTGCTGCTGGATCGGCTCCCTCTTTCAAGTCCCGACAACACGCTGCTGCTGACGTGCGGTCCCGAGGTCATGATGTGGTACACGATCCAGGCGGCACTGCGACGTGGCCTGCCGCGCGAAGCCGTCTATGTGTCGCTCGAACGCAACATGAACTGTGCCATCGGCCTGTGCGGCCACTGCCAGTTCGGTCCCGAGTTTCTCTGCAAGGACGGTCCGGTCTTTCGGTACGACCGCGTTGCCTCAATTCTGAAAGTGGACGATCTGTGAGCAACGTCATTCAACCAGCACCGAAGAATGTACGGCCTCGGCCAAGGCTGGCGGTCTTCAAGTTCGCTTCGTGCGACGGCTGTCAGTTGTCACTGCTGGACTGCGAAGACGAACTGCTGGCGATTGCCGGAGCCGTCGACATCGCGTACTTCCTCGAAGCGACCAGCCGCATCGAACCCGGTCCGTACGATGTCGCGCTGGTGGAAGGGTCGATCACGACACCGCACGATGCCGCACGAATTCAGGATGTGCGGCGGCAGTCGAAATACCTGATTACCATCGGAGCCTGCGCCACGGCCGGCGGCATCCAATCGCTGAAGAACTGGGCCGATCACGAAGAGTTCATGCGTTGCGTTTACGCGCACCCCGAGTTCATTTCGACACTGGCCACGTCGACGCCGATCGCTAATCACGTTGCCGTCGACTTTGAACTCCGCGGCTGCCCGATCGACCGGCATCAGCTCGTGGAAGTCATCGCCGCCCTCGTCCACGGACGCCAGCCGCGCACGCCGCGGCACAGCGTGTGTCTGGACTGCAAACGCCGCGGCACGGTGTGTGTCGAAGTCGCACAGGGCATCCCGTGCCTTGGTCCCATTACGCACACCGGCTGCGGAGCGATCTGTCCGTCGTACGATCGCGGCTGTTACGGCTGCTTCGGCCCGGCTGCCCAACCGAATTGCGACAGCCTGACCGATCACTACTCGGCGACGGGTTCGTCCCGCGAGCAGCTCGTTCCATTGCTCCGCAACTTCAATGCGGCCGCGCCGGAGTTTCAGGCCGCCAGCGACCGACTGGAGCAACCGTCGTGATCACTCGATATCGCAGCAGTACTCCTGCGTGGTCAGACATCCGGCTCAATGACCAGAGCCTCGATGCGCGCGACAACCGCATTGAGGACGTCTGTCACGCGGTGAATCCGTTGCACCTGACGCGCCCCCCAGTCCACGTTCCTCAGGTGATCCGAAAGGATGACGCTTGTCGTGCCGTCCGGGTTGATGACTTCCACTTCGAATGCGTATCCCTTCGCCTGCCGCGTCGCCGGGCAGATCACGCACAATCCAGTCTTTCGGTTGTAGCTCTTCGGACTGAGCACCAGCGCCGGCCGTCGACCTGCCTGTTCATGTCCAGCGGTTGGATTCAGCGTGATCCACACAAAGTCGCCTCGGTCCGGGATGTAGCGGCGTTGAGTCACGCGATGATCTCCCGACCGAGATCGGGACCAAAATCAGTCTCGCCGTGCAGTTGCGACGGCTTACAGTCTTTCAACAGTTCTTTCAGGCTCAGGTCGTGGCACAGCACCGGCCGAACAACCAGTTCCCCGTCTCGAACTTCAAGGTCCACCTGCGACCCTTCCGCCACCTGCAGCTTGCTGGCAAGTCCCACTGGAATCCTGACGGCCAGGCTGTTTCCCCATTTCTGAATCTGGCTCATATCAAATACCTCCGCCTCGTGACGTGTCGACATTGACTATACGCCTTCAGTGGGTGCAGCGACAGCTCATCCTGCACGACTTTCAGGAGCGACACTTTGGCTCACACACGAACGATCAAAGTCGAAGCCCTGACTCGCGTCGAAGGCGAAGGCGGTCTGTACGTGCGGCTCGACGGCGACCAGATCGAGGACGTGCAGCTCAGTATTTACGAACCGCCGCGGTTCTTCGAAGCGTTCCTGCGCGGTCGGCCGCTGGAAGAAGTCCCCGACATCACCGCCCGCATCTGCGGCATCTGCCCGATCGCCTACCAGATGAGCTGTGTCCATGCGCTGGAAGCGGCGCTCGGCGTGACGATCTCGCCCGAGATTCGCCGGCTGCGGCGGCTTCTGTACTGCGGCGAGTGGATCGAGAGTCACGCGCTGCACATGCACCTGCTGCACGCTCCGGACTTTTTCGGCGTCGACAGCGGCATCGATCTGGCCGAGCGGTATCCCGACGAAGTCACGCGCGGCCTGCGACTGAAGAAACACGGCAACGAACTGCTGGAAGTACTCGGCGGTCGGGCGATCCATCCGATCAATGTCGCCGTCGGCGGCTTCTACAAGGCACCGAAGAAAGACGACCTGCTGAAGCTGCTGCCGGATTTCGAATGGGGGCTCGAAGCCGCGATCGCCACCGCCCGCTGGGTTGCGACGCTCGACTTCCCGGACTTCATCCGCGACTACGATATGGTTGCGCTGCAGCATCCGGATGAATACGCGATGAACGAAGGCCACGTCGCCTCGACCGCCGGCCGCGTCGTCCCCATTACCGAATACGAGCAGCACTACGAAGAGTTCCACGTCGAGCACTCGACCGCGCTGCACAGCCGCCGCACGGGAGATCATGCCAGCTACCACGTCGGACCGCTGGCCCGCATCAATCTGAACCGCGAGCGGCTATTCCCCGAAGCAAAAGAACTGGCGGATGAAGTTGGCATCGACTGGCCGTGCTGGAATCCGTTTCAGGCCATCGTCGCCCGCGGGCTGGAAGTCGTGCATGCGTACGAAGAAGCCATCGCGATCATCCGTGACTACAAGCCGTTCTCTCCGCCGCGGATTCCGTACGAATACAGAGCGTCATCCGGATGTGCCGCGACTGAAGCCCCGCGCGGCCTGATTTACCACCGTTACGAAGTCGACGACGAAGGCAAAATCACGTTCGCGATGATCGTCCCGCCGACGTCTCAGAACCAGCAGCAGATTGAAGCCGACCTGCGTGACTGGCTGCCGCGGATTCTCAACGGAGACGACGCTCACACCGCTTTGGAATGCGAACGCCTGGTGCGCTGTTACGACCCGTGCATCAGTTGCTCGACTCACTTCCTGAAACTGACCGTCGACCGCGGGGAGTCGTCATGAGCAACACCGCCCGCCCTCGCACACTTTTCGTTGGCATCGGCAGTCCGCATGGCGACGATCGCATCGGCTGGCTGATCGCGGACGCATTGCAGCAAGGCGCCGGACGGGACATCGACATTCGGAAAGCCGCGACTCCCAGTGACCTGCTGGACTGGCTGGCCGACTTCGATCGCCTGGTCGTCTGCGACGCCTGCGCCACTCCGCTGGACAAGACCACCGACTCGCGCGCCCTACATCGCTGGCAATGGCCGACTCGCGAAGTTGCCACGCTGCGTTCCGCCAACAGCCATGCCTTCGGTCTGCCTCAGGTTCTGCAACTCGCCGAGCAACTCGGAACGCTGCCGCCGGTGATCATCGTCTTTGGCGTCGAAGGCGAATGCTTCGATGCGTTCGCCGAGTTGTCTCCCCGCCTGGCCGCAGCGCAGGACGCCATCGTGCAGCGTATCGCCGCCGACGTAGGGCCGGTTCCTACCGGCCGAATGATCGAAGCCGAAGCGAACAACGGCCGGTGGGAACCGGCCCTACGCGGGGAGGACGCCCGCAATGCATGAAGCCTCTCTCGTCCGGTCACTGCTGCGGCAGGTCAGTGACCTGCTTATCGCGCACGACGGTCAGGCTGTCGAAACGATCCGCGTCGAAATGGGTCCGCTGTCCGGAGTCGATCGGACGCTTGTCGAGATTGCCTTCCAGCAACAGGGCGACACGACACCGTGCAGAGGTGCGACGCTGACAATCGAAGAGGTTCCGCTGTCAGCCGTCTGCCGAGATTGCGGCGACGAGTTTGAGATTGAACGCTTTCGTTTTCAGTGCCCGGCATGCAATTCGTCGCGCGTCCAGGTCACCGGCGGTGACGAGTTCCGTCTCATCGACGTCGATATGCGAACCTCGCAAGTCAAAACACAACACTCAAGCGGCGAAGCCGCGACAGCAGATAGCTGCGGGCGTGAGCCCGCAGATCCAGCACCCAACAGGCAGTGAGCCGCGAAGCGGCGGCAGCAGTCCCGAAATCACAGATCGCTCCTCACCATGAACACCACAACCACCATCCCGGTCAACCGCGACGTCAAAGCCGAACTCAAACGTCAGGCCGCCGACATGCGGCAGGAGTTCGCTCGTCGAGGGACGCTTGTCATCAACGTCCTGTCCTCGCCCGGAGCCGGCAAAACGGCGCTCCTGGAATCCACCGCGAAACACTGGCGTAATCAGCACCGCATGGCCGTGCTGGTCGGCGATCTTGCGACCGACCGCGACGCGCAGCGGCTGGCTCCGTACTGTCCCGTCGAGCAACTCACGACGGGCGGCGCATGCCATCTCGAGATTCCTCTCGTGAGGCGCGGGCTGGAAAAACTCGGCACAGACGACTTCGACTTCCTGTTTATCGAAAACGTCGGCAACCTCGTCTGTCCGGCATCGCATGACCTGGCCGAACACCTGCGCGTGGTTCTGCTGAGCGTCACCGAAGGCGACGACAAGCCGGGCAAGTACCCGAAAATGTTCCGCACCAGCGACGCCATCGTCATCAGCAAATCCGACCTGCTGCCGCACGTACCGTTCTCGGTCGAGGCTGCCATCGCCGATGCACGCCTCATTCAGCCGGACCTGCGCGACTTCACCGTGTGCTCGCTGACCGGCGAGGGCATCGCGGAGTGGTGTGCGTTTCTCGACGAGACGCGCGCACGAATGATCGCCGAAGCTGCGGCTGCTGATTCGCCGAGCGCTATCATGGAGCCGAAACTCCAATGACCGACCCCGTGCTGGCCACTGAGACACAGCCGGCCGTTCGGTTCATTCTGTCCGGCCGGGTACAGGGACTTGGAGTCCGCCCGGCGATCGCGCGTCTGGCGACGCGGCTCGGCCTGACCGGTCACGTGTCCAATCAGTCAAACGGCGTTTGTGTGCATGTCGAAGGCGATGCGGCCGCGCTGCATCAGTTTCAGCGGCAGATTCCCGACGCGCTGCCCATCGCTGCGGAACTGCAACAGCTCACCCGCGCTGAGGTCGCTGCGACCGGTTGCCCGACCTTCAAGATCGATACCGGTTCAGCCGCCGGGGAACTCGCCACCGAAGTGCCGTGCGACCTGCCCGTGTGCGACGATTGTCTGCGCGAGATCGCATTGAGTTCCGATCGACGGCACGGCTACGCGTTTACAAGCTGCACGAACTGCGGGCCGCGGTATTCGATCATCGACCGCATGCCGTACGAACGTGACGATACGGCAATGCGCGAATTCAGGCTGTGCCCGGAATGCGAGGCCGAGTTCACGTCGCCTGACAACCGGCGCTTTCATGCGCAGACGAATGCCTGTCCGGATTGCGGGCCGGTGCTTGCTGTGGTGACTCCTGCTGCACCACACCCGCCAACAGAAACGGCCCCGCTATGTTCACGGAGCGAACAGCGGAGATCAGTGATCAATCAGGCGGCGGCCGTCGTGCGAGGCGGCGGCATCATCGCGCTGAAGGGACTCGGCGGTTACCAGCTGGTTTGCGATGCGACCAGCACGAGTGCTGTTGCAGAACTGCGTCGACGCAAACGTCGTCCGGTGAAGCCACTGGCCGTGATGCTGAATGCCATGGCGGCCGACCTGTTGACGACTGACGACCGTGCTGCGTTTCTGGCTGCTTCGAACCCGATCGTCGTGTTGTCACCGGACAGTTCAGCAAGGTTGAGAACGTCGTTCCTGCCGCGTACCGACGATGCGTGTGCCGAAACTCCTGACGAGTTTCACTGCCTGGCACAGGACAACCTCGCGCCTGGAATGAACACTCTGGGCGTCTTCCGGCCGACAACGCCACTGCATTCGTTGCTTCTGGAGGCGGTCGGCCGGCCGCTCGTCGTCACCAGCGGCAATGCTGAAGGCGATCCTTTGGCGTTCGAGGACGCCGCCGCCCAGCGCGATCTCGCGCCGCTGTCTGATCTCATTCTGCCGCACGATCGCAACATCGAGCGGCCCATTGACGACAGCGTCGTCCGCGTCATCGCCGGCCGGCCCGTCACGATCCGCGCCGCCCGCGGAATCGCACCGCTGCCACTCAACTTCCGTACGACGGACATTCCTGTCCGTCGAGAAGCCCAGGACGACCAACGGACAGGAATGTCCGTCGTACGAAATTCTTCATTGCTCGCCGTTGGCGGACACCAGAAAGCCGCGGTCGCACTGAGCAACAGGCGGCAGAGCGTTCTTGGACCGCACATCGGCGATCTTGATTCGATCGCGACGCGCAACCGCTTCGACGAACAGACGCACGAACTGCTCAATCTCTATCAGGCCGAGCCGGAAGCGATCGTCTGCGACCTGCATCCCGACTATTTCACAACACGCTGGGCCGAACAGCAGGCCGACGAGCGTGGCGTCCCGCTGATCCGCGTCCAGCATCATCACGCACACATTGCCGCTGGAATGCTCGAACACGGCTGGCTTGATCGCACTGTCCTTGGCGTCGCCTTCGACGGAACGGGGTACGGCACGGACGAAACGATCTGGGGCGGCGAGTTTCTCCTTTCCACGGCGACGCACTTCGAACGAGTCGCCTCACTGCGGCCGTTCGTCCTGCCCGGTGGAGAGCAGGCGATCCGTCAGCCGTGGCGCGTTGCGGTGTCGCTTCTGAGTCAGGCATTCGATGACGACGAGCCGGTGCCGCTGTTGAATCTCAGGGAGTCGTCAGAGCTTGTCGCCGCCACGTTCAGGCTCGCGCGACGCAGGGTGGGACCGCAATGTTCCAGCATGGGACGGCTGTTCGATGGAGTTGCCGCGATCGTGCTCGGCATTGGCGAAGCGCAGTTTGAAGGAGAACTGGCGATGCGGCTCGAAGCGGCCTGCGATCCGGCTGCCGACGGAAACTTTGACCTGCCTGTTGATGATTCGGCAGACATTCCACAACTCGACTGGCGACCCCTCATTCGGCAACTGTGCGATGATCGTCGGTCGGGGACGCCGGTCGGAGCGATGGCGATAAGGTTTCACCGGTCGATTGCCGCAGCCGTCGAGTCTGTCGCCGATCGCTTCGAGCACTTCCCCGTTGTGCTCAGTGGTGGCTGCTTTCAGAACCGCATGCTGACCGAACTGATCGCCGAAGGGCTGACTCGTCGCATCCAGCCAGTCGGACTGCCGGGGAGCATCCCGCCCAGCGACGGAGGTCTGGCTGCGGGACAACTCGCCATCGGCCGGGCACGGCTGAGTCAACCGTCAGAGGCAGAGATGAAAATGCAGGAGGACCAGTCATGTGCTTAGGCGTACCCGGACAGGTGATCGAGTGGCTGGACCATGACCCGATCTTTGGACGGGCGATGGTCGAGTTCGATGGCATCCGTCGCGAGTGCCAGATGGCGTGTGTCCCCGACGCGGAGATCGGCGAATTCGTCATCGTTCACGCGGGCATCGCCATCAGCCGGATCGATACCGTTGAGGCTCAGAAGGTGCTCGACGACCTGAAACGCCACGGCCTCGAAGAGGAATTGATCAAGGCCAGTGGCGACGACACAGAGATCCCTTCCACAGCGCTGGAACGGGAAGCGGGAGGCTCGCCATGAAATACATCGACGAGTTTCGCGACGCCGCAGCCGCTCAGCGGTTGATCATCGAAATCAAAAAGCTGGCCACACGCCGGCATGTGCTGATGGAAGTCTGCGGCGGGCAGACACACAGCCTGCTGCGCTATGGGATCGATGACGAGTTACGTGACGTCGTCGAGCTGATCCACGGTCCCGGCTGCCCGGTGTGCGTGACGCCGGCCGAAGACATCGACTTTGCCGTCCAGCTTGCTCAGCACGAAGGCGTCACCATTGCCAGCTTTGGCGACATGCTGCGTGTCCCCGGTACGCGAGCTTCGCTCAACGACGCGCGGGCTGCCGGCGGACGCGTGCGGATTGTTTACTCGCCCGTCGATGCCGTCAGTCTGGCTCGGCGAAATCCCGAACAGCACATTGTGTTCTTCGCAGTCGGCTTCGAGACAACCGCACCGGCGACCGCGATCGCCGCGCTGCAGGCACAGCGACTGGGCCTCGACAACTTCTCGCTGCTGGTGTCGCACGTCCGAGTCCAGCCGGCGATGGAAGCGCTGATGCTCGCGCCCGGCAATCGAGTCGAAGCGTTCCTCGCCGCCGGCCACGTCTGCACGATCACTGGCTTCGAGTCGTACGAAGAATTTGTGAATCGATTTCGCGTACCGGTCGCCGTCACCGGGTTCGAACCGATCGATCTGCTGGAAGGCATCCGCGATTGCGTGCGGCAACGGGAAACGGGAACCGCGACAGTCACGAATCAGTACGCCCGCAGCGTCCGCCGATCCGGTAACGAACACGCACTTGCGGCCGTCGATCAGGTCTACGAAGTCACGGACTGCCCGTGGCGCGGATTCGGTGTGATCCCGAAGGGCGGTTTCCGTCTGCGTGCGGAGTTGAAGACGTTCGATGCCCGGTCGCGGTTTGGTGAAGCCAATTATGACAACGCGCGCACAGCGCGGCTCAGCGGGAGCTTCGCTCTCCCCATCACAGCGACGGATGGATGCCGGGACTGCCCGGCATCGGATGTTCTGGCCGGACGCATGCGACCCGGCGAGTGCCCGCAATTCGGAACGCGCTGCACTCCTGACAGCCCGTTGGGGGCACCGATGGTTTCTTCCGAAGGAGCCTGCGCGGCGTACTTCCGATACCACTCTCTAATGGACGATGCTCCGGGCGTTGCAGTGACCGCTGGCGCAGGGAATGACAAAGCCCGGAAAGGCGGCGATTGATGAGCGACGCGTTGCCCTTCGGCACCTGCCCCGTTGCGATTCCGGCGGACGGCGATCGAATCACGCTCGCTCACGGAGAAGGAGCACGTCTCACCCGGCGCCTGATCGAGCAGACGATTCTTCCTCGACTTGGCGCTGCCGCAGAAAAGCACGGTCTCAACGATGCCGCGCACCTGCCAGTACCGCCGGGTCGACTTGCGTTCACGACGGACAGCTTCGTCGTTTCGCCGCTGTTCTTCCCCGGCGGTGACATCGGTCGGCTGGCCGTGTTCGGGACTGTCAATGATCTCGCCGTGTCCGGTGCCGAACCGCTGTGGCTGAGCCTGTCGCTGATCATCGAAGAGGGCCTGCCGATCGTTGTGCTGGAGCAGGTTCTGGACAGCATTGCGAAAGCGGCTCGCGAGTCCGGCGTTCAGATCTCAACCGGCGACACAAAAGTCGTCCCGCGCGGCGCGGCCGATGGACTGTTCATCAACACCAGCGGCATCGGTCGAGTCCTCGAACCGTGTGTTCCCGGACCGTCGTCGATTCAGGAAGGCGACGAACTGATCATCACCGGCCCGATCGGCCGCCACGGCCTGGCCATTCTCTCAGCCC
>JAQBZS010000089.1 GCA_027622115.1 Planctomycetota bacterium
TACACGGCTTCCTTGATGTACGGTTGCGGCGAATCATTCGCAGCTTTGTTGCCTTCGTAATTCATCAAGCTCCCGTAGCCCGGATCGGTGAACCAGATGGACCCGTCGTCGGGATGGACCACGGCGTCGTTCGGAGCATTCAGTCCCTTGCCATCCCATTTGTCGGCGATCACCGAAATCTTGCCGTCATATTCGTAGCGGACGACTCGGCGATTCCCGTGCTCGCACGCGATCTGCCGACCGCTGTAATCGAACGTGTTGCCATTGCTGTTGCCGGACGGATGACGGAATTGACTCACATGACCGTCGTCTTCGATCAGGCGAAATTGGGCATTTCGAGGAATGTCGCTCCATAACAAATAGCGGCCCACGCCGTTCCACGCCGGACCTTCGGCCCAAAGGTATCCGCGTGCGACTCGTTCAATCGCCGTGTTGCCCAGCTTGTATTTGGCGAAGCGTTCGTCGAGCACCACGATGTCTTGATCGGGATAGCGCACCGGTTCGGCGTTCGGGCCGTAGTCGCGAGCCAACACGGTGCCACCCGCGGCTGCTGCTGCCGCCGCAAGGAACGCTCGCCGACCGACTTGCGGTGCATCCACTTTCAAACCATTCGCCTGAGAAGCGTGAGTTGAATCGCTCATGATGTCCTTCCATTGGGGATCAGGTTGATAACTTGGTTCAATCGCGTGTGATTTCGTCGAAGAACTTGACGTAATCGTCTCGGTCATCGCTGTCGATGTATTGCATGGCGTTGCGCGGGTGCAGGTTGAGTTGCCCCGTGATGTTGTAGGGAATCAACGGACCCCACGTGACGGTTTCGCGGAGCGGATGAATGTGATCTTGCAACAACTGCAACACCGGCCGCAGGTGGAATTTTGGATTTCGCAAGAAGCCCAACAGCAATTCCATCGGACAATTGCCCGCGCCTCGACCAAGCCCGGCCATCGTGGCGTCCGCCCGATTGGAACCCAGAATGATCGCTTCGATCGTATTGGCGAAAGCCAGTTGCTGATTGTTGTGCGCGTGGATGCCGATCTCCTTGCCCGTGCCTTCCATCGCGGTCGAGTACTTGCGGTACAGCTCGTCGATCTGTTCGCGGTAGAGGTGGCCGAAGCTGTCCACGATGACCATCGTGCCTGCGGGCGTGTCCTTGATGTTGTCCAGCACCGTGTCGATTTCGCAGTCGGTAATGTTGGACACGGCCATCAAATTGGCCATTGTCTCGTAACCCAGCGAATGAGCGTGATTGATCATCTCGACAGCTTCGGACACCTGATGTGCGTAGAACGCCACGCGAATCATGTCCAACTTGCTTTGGTCCGCCGGGGCGATTTGGTGTTTCCAATCGCACTTGCCGGCATCGGCCATCGCGGCCAGTTTCAGGCCGGTGGTTTCCGAGTCGTGGTCGCCGAGCAGTCGGTTGATGTCGTCTTCGTCGCAGTGACGCCATGCCCCGAATTCGGCCTTGGGGAAGCTCTTTTCGGAATTCTTGTACCCAATCTCCATGTAATCCACGCCGCACGCGATGCACGTGTCGTACACCGCTCGAACGACTTCGTCGGTGAATTGGTGGTTGTTGATAAGCCCGCCGTCTCGGATGGTGCAGTCGAGCACTTTGAGTTCGGGTCGGTAGGTAATCCACGGCGCTTTGGTGTCGGACATTGGTGCGGTTTCTGAGTTTGCAGTTCACGGATTCAAACGAAGGGCGAGCATTGTGCTAAACACCGTGCCGAAATTGGAGTCGGTCGGCTGTCGAAACAAGATTTTGTGTGCAAAACCGACGACTTCTCGCGCAAGAGGTCTTGAGTCAAAGGCGTTCAGCACGAGGATTGCTTGTTAAACAATTCGGGATTCCGCAGCAGCAAGCCGAACGCTTCGAATCCAAACTCGCTGAAACCAACCAGGCTGGAAGACGCGAATGTCGTCGCCGGTCTGAAATATGCGGGCGAGACATTTGGTTTGTGACGTCACTCGATCGTCGTCTCGCTTGAGCGGTTCTTGAGCAAACCCCGGCTGGTCAGTAGCATCCCCCCTGAATTGACGGCAGCTTTCACGATCCCCCCGAATTCCCGCTCGATGTCGCGATGATCGCGAACCTCGCTGCCCACGTCGCCGGGAAAACCTCGAACACCCAATGGAGCCATGTCCAAGTCGACCGATATTCGAATTCTCGGCGTAACCTGCAGTTTTGAATCCGTGCCGTTTCGGGCACCGTTGAAGTTTGGAGGGCGAATCGTCGACAAGACGGACCTCATCAACGTCGAAATTGAGGTCGAATCACAATCCGGAAAACAAGCGACCGGATTGGGCAGCATGCCGATCGGCAACGTCTGGGCCTGGCCGTCCGCGACCGTTGAACCGGATCAAGCGGAAGACTTGATGAAACGGTTTGCCGAAGGTGTCGCCAACCTGTTCGATTCGTATCCCGAATACGCGCATCCGATCGAAACCGTCTACCAGATCTCCGCCGAATACCAACATTTGGGGAAGACGATTTCGCGACGCCATGACTGTGACGAGCCGATCCCCGAATTGGCTCGACTGGTCGCCGCGAGCCCGTTCGACGCGGCGTTGCATGACGCGTTCGGCAAGGCTCATCGCATCAATAGTTACAACGGTCTGTCGTCCGAATTCATGAATGCCGACCTTTCCGAGTATCTGGATGACTCGTTCGCCGGTGAGTTCTTGGACCAGTACACCACGCGAGACCCCAAGCCACGGCTTCCGTTGTATCACTTGGTGGGGGCGCTCGATCCGCTGACAGCCGCCGACATCACAAAACGAATCGACGATGGTTTGCCGGAAACCCTGGGTGAATGGATCAAAGCCGACGGTTTGACGCATCTGAAAATCAAGCTGTCCGGCGACAATCTCGACTGGGACGTGGATCGCGTGCTGTCCATCAATCGGGTGGCCGAGGAAACGCAAGCGGCTCGCGGTTGCAGCGAATGGTTCTATTCGACCGACTTCAATGAGAAGTGCGAAAACGTGGAGTACGTGCTGGAGTTTCTTGAACGGGTGAAGTCCGGATCTGCGGCGGCGTTCGATCGAATCCAATACATCGAACAGCCGACCAACCGCGATCTCAAGGCGAATCCCGACAACAAGATGCACCGAGCGGCGGAAGTGAAGCCGGTTGTGATCGATGAGTCGCTGGTGGACTACGACTCTTTGCTGCTCAGCCGCGAGATGGGTTATTCCGGCGTCGCTCTGAAGGCTTGCAAGGGCCAAACGGAATCACTGCTGTTGGCTGCTGCCGCTCAGAAGCACGAGATGTTCTTGTGCGTCCAAGACCTGACCTGCCCAGGTTTCTCGTTCCTGCATTCGGCGAGTCTGGCGGCCCGCATTCCAAGTGTCGCCGCGATCGAGGGCAACGGACGGCAATATTGCCCAGGTCCGAACAAGAAATGGGCGCGACAATACCCGTCGATGTTCAAGATCACCGACGGCACGGTCGGCACTGCGGCTCTAAAGCGAAATGGACTCGGGTTCTGAAGGAACTTGTGTTTTGAGATGCAGTTGAAGATCTTCCGCAGCACACAATTCCCCGTGACACCCCTTGTCCCCATCGTGTGCTGAATGTTTGAACTGCAAATTCCGAATGGTGACGCGGAACTCGACGCCGTCTACGAACGTGGGCGAAACGTCATTCCCGGTGGCGTGTGTTCCAGCACTCGCTTCAACAAGGCCTGGGGCCGAGGCGTGTATGCCAGCAAGGCCAAAGGGGCTCGGTTCTGGGATCTCGGCGGACGCGAGTTTCTCGATATGTCGATGAGCCACGGGGCGACACTGCTGGGCCACAAACATCCTTCGCTGCAACAGGTATTCCAAACGGCTTGGGAACTTGGCGGGTTGTGCAGCCTCGATACGCCGTTCCATATTGAACTGGCCGAAGAGCTCTGCCGCATGATTCCGTGCGGCGAACGCGTCCGTTTTACCGGGTCCGGATCGGAAGCCACCCTGCACGCGCTGAGGCTCTGCCGAGCCGTGTCCGGACGCGACAAGATCATTCGCTTTCACGGGCACTTTCACGGCTATCACGAATTGACTTACATCGGCGGGCATCCACCGGCGGATCAGCTCGACGCCCAGCCGCCCTATCGCGAAAGCGCCGGCATTCCCGAGTCGCTCGCCGAACTCATCATCGCACTGCCATACAACGATGCTGAGGCATTGGAATCGGCGATCCTGCGGCACAAGGACGACGTGGGCACGATTCTGATCGAACCCGTGGACTACAACTGCGGCTGCATCTTGCCGGAGCCGGGATTCCTTGAGTTCGCTCGAAAACTGGCCGACACGCACGGAATGTTGCTGTTCTTCGACGAGATTCAATCGTTCGCCAAGAAGAGCCCAGGTGGGGCTCAAGCCGACTTCGGCGTGACGCCCGACATCTGTACGATCGGCAAATCGCTGGGCGCGGGACTGCCGCTATCGGCCATCATCGGGCGCGCGGAGTTGATGGATCGTTACGCACCGCTCGGCAATGTCGCGCACTCGGGAACGTTCAACGCACCGCTGACCAGTATGTTGAGCGGTTTGGCGTTTGTGCGGGAAATCAAGACCGACGGCTTCTGGCGGATCATGGAATCGCTGGGCGACCAACTGTTTCGCGGGCTGGACGAGATCGCGGAACGCAGCCCGATCCCCGTTCGTTTTCAACGCCACGGCTGCCGCTTTGGGATTATCTTCGGGACGCGGGATCCCGTGACGAACTACCGGCAGAGCCTCTGCCACGACAAACAGACGATGATCGAATTCTGCCGCCAAACCACGGAACGTGGCGTGTACTTTCACGACTACGGCGGCGGAGCCTGTCATCACGGCTACTCGCTGGCACACACGGCCGACGACATCGATCGGATCCTCAATGTGACGGATGACTCGTTGCAGGCGATGTGCTGAAAAGAATCGGCGGCTTGGAAACCGGGGAACAACCCCTCGAAAGGGACAGCATGAGCGGCGCGTTCGCGGGGAAGAATGTCTTGGTCACGGGTGGGACTCGCGGGATCGGCAAAGCGGCCGCGATGCGTCTGGCGACCGAGGGTGCGAGTGTCGCGCTGAATTACGTGTCGCGCGACAAGGACGCCGAAGAGACGGTCGCCGAGATTCAGGCAACAGCTGCGACGGCATGTGCGGTTCGGGGCAACGTTGCGAAGCCCGAGGACGCGAAGCGGATCGCGGACGAGGCTCGAATTGGCTTGGGCGGCCCGATCGATATCTTGGTGCATTCGGCGGGGATCAGCATTGTCGAACACGCGACCGACGTCACGTGGGAGACGTGGAAGCAAACCATGGACGTCAATCTGGACGGCACATTCAACATGATCTACGCCCTCAAGGACGAAATGATCGAACGCGAATACGGTCGGATCGTCTTGATGTCCTCGATCGCCGCTTTGCGGGAACGCGAAAACCAAGTGCATTATTCGGCATCCAAAGCTGCGGTGATTGCGATGACGCGATGTTTGGCTCAGGCGTGGGCCAAGCACAACATTCGCATCAACTGCATCTGCCCAGGACTGATCGACACCGAAATGGCGTACACGCTGTCGCCGGAAGCCCATAAATTCATCACGGAGAACACGCCGTTGGGCCGACTCGGCCGAGCGGACGAAATCGGCAACGTGATCCGATTCTTGGTCAGCGATGAATCCAGTTTCATGACCGGTCAAACCGTGGTGGCTAGTGGTGGCCGAGTCATGTTGCCGGGCTAAGTACGACTCGGGGTCTGGCTTACGTATTTCAGATTTGGCGGGCATTGGACTTTGGGTTCATCAACAACGTCACCCCGCCAAATCTGAAATTCGTAAGCCTGACGCCCAAGTTCTCGACTCGCGCGTTTTTCGAAAGTACGTCAATCACATCGCCCGAAAATCTACAGAGCGGATCGCGCTTTCCGGCGACGTCGGCGAATTGAACTCCTTTCATTAAACACGGCAATTGAGGACCTGGGGGTCAGGTTTACGCCTTTCAGATTTGGCGGGTGACGTCTTTGATGAATACAACGTCCAATGCCCGCCAAATCTGAAAGACGTAAGCCTGACCCCCGGAAAGCGATTCATTCCTCGGTTCCCACATTCAACTCTTCGATTCGCAGGTTGGGTCATGAAATCCATCAATGTCGGACTCGTCGGAATCGGGTCGAATTGGTGGGAGCGTTACGAACCGGTGCTTCGCGCTTTGCGAGACCGCTTGTGCGTTCGCGCGGTGTTTGATCATGTCACCACTCGTGCCAACGCCGTGGCGGAATTGCTTCAGGCGACGACCATGGGCGGAGTGCTGGCGCTCGTCGAACGACCGGACGTGGATGCGGTCCTCGTGCTGAGCCCCGGATGGCACGAACATGCATTGCTCGACTTCATCTGCTCCAAGGGTAAGCCGGTGTATCTCGGGGTCCGACCCGTGAACGACCTGCTGTCGATCGACCACTTACATTCCATCACCGTGCTGACGGATACCCCCGTCATGCCGGAATTCGATCGACGCTACGAACCGGCGACCAGCCGCGTCCAGGAATTGTTGGCGTCGCGTTTGGGTCGACCGCATCGGATCGGCATCCAAGTTGAGCAGCCGATTTCCGTGACGTGCCCTAATCCCACGTTGCCATTGGACTTATTCGTCGAGTTGTTCGATTGGTGTCGTTACATCGCTCGCACGCCACCGGCGAGTCTCACGGCAGTCGCGGACAGCGACGACAATCTGTCCGGCATTACGCTGCGCTTCCATCGGCCCAAGTCCGGCGATGAGCCTGTCGTGGCTCAGATCGACGTTCGCCACTGCAGCACGCGAGACATCGCGGATTCGTCCGCATCGGCTGCCTTCGCGATCGAGGCATCCGGCGGACGTATCGAGTTTTCCACGCAGGAATCGATTCGTTGGCAATCCGCGGACGGCAGCTTTGACGAGGAGCTTTCGCATGACCGAGGTGCAGTCGAAGTGATGCTGGACCATTTCTGCCGTCGTGTGGTGGGCGGTCTGATTCCGGTCCCCGACCTCGGCGACATCTGCAGCGGGTTACGCTTGGCCGACGCGGTCGACGAAAGTCTGCGGACTCAAACGACCGTTGAATTCGCGCGAGGTCTTTGAGATGAACGCTCCGAGCGAGCCATCCTCTTCGCCGGATGTTCCACTCGGCGACTCACTCGAATGTCACGCCGAATTGCCGATGCAGGTCACGATTCGCACGGGCGCTCGGCTGCACTTTGGATTCTTTTCGGTACGTCATCGGAACGATGTGCGGCGGTTTGGCGGCATCGGCGTGATGCTCGACTCGCCCCTCGTTGATTTAACCGTGACACGCATCGACTCGGTCGCAGACACGATCGACGGTCCAGTCCGTGTCGCAACGAGAATCCAACGCTTCGCCGATTCCTATCGCCGCGCTTCCGGACTCAACGTCCACGCGCACTTTGCCGTCCGCTCCGCGATCCCGGAACACAAGGGGCTGGGCAGCGGCACGCAGTTGGGACTCGCCGTGGGCCGAGCCCTTTCACAATTGAGTGGCATTGCAGAGCCGATTCAGAGGACTGCGGAACGTGTCGGTCGCGGCCACCGATCGGCGATCGGCGTGCATGCATTTTCGACCGGTGGACTGATTATCGACGGAGGCAAACGCGGAAGCGAGATCGGCGAATTGCTGTCGCGGTCAGATTTTCCGGAGGACTGGCGGTTTCTGCTCGCTTGGCCTCGAACGGTCGAGGGGCTTTCCGGTGCCGCCGAACGTCACGCCTTTCGCGATCTTCCGGAGATGTCCGACGGCGTGACCGAGCGGCTCGAACACCTCGCGAATCAAGACATTTTGCCCGCGATACGTCGCCGGGATTTTGCTACGAGTTCCGCAGGACTTCACGAATTCGGGATGTTGAATGGCGAATACTTCGCCCCGATCCAGCACGGCGTCTACGCGGACCCACGCATGGCGCAGCTCGCCGAGTTCATACGTCGATGCGGGTTTGAAGGAGTCGGTCAGTCGTCGTGGGGACCTGCGATCTGGGTGCTGTGCAACGGCAAGGATTCGGCACGATCGCTACGAGACGAGTTGCAACATGAGGCTCGTTGGTTGGATTGCGAATTCCAGATCACGGCGCCGACAAATCGGGGTGCTTGGATTCAGGTTGATCCGGCTGCCGGCAGCAGCATCGTTTAACCCGCAGCCGAAGGCGCAGGCGTTTTTTTGCTAACAACAACCTACGGCGTGCCGTTAAACGAGCGAACGCAGACTTGTAGTACAACGTCCTAAGCGGCGCGAATCTCGCCAGCGTCAGCCGACGGCTGAATCGCGGAATCAAGAATGTTCCGCGCTCGCGAGTGCCATGTGTAGTGCCGACGGAACTCGTCCCGAGCCGAGGTTCCGAGTGTGCGGCGCAGCGTCGCGTCTTCAAACAACCGACGAATCGCCAGAGCCCATTCATCCACGCAGTCCGGTCGACACAAGATCGCCGTATCGTCCGGTCTAAGAACTTCGCGCAAAGACGGCATGTCGGACGCGATGATCGCTCGCCCGGCTGCCATGTATTCGAAGACTTTGAGCGGCGACATCCATTGCGATGTGTCGAAGGGTTGATCGCCCGCAGTCATGACTTTCTGCTGGTATGGGGCAATCAACACATCGCACGATTGACGGAATTCGTCGGTTTGCGACGGCGGCACGAAGCCGTGCAGCGTGATATTTTCCAGTTGACGTTCGGTCAATTCCGTCTGCCAGCGAGTGATATCTTCCGCGTGACCGCCCAACAGCCGAAAGTCTGCAAACGGGCAGCGTTCGGCAAGTTCCACGATCAACTCGATGCCGCGCCCCGCGAATAGGTTTCCGACATATCCAACGATCAGCTGTGAGCAACGGCCCGCGATCGGCGATTGACACTTCGACTCGTCCGCCCCGTCGTGAGCGACCGTGATGCTCGATTCCGGAAGTTGGAGTTCATCCAGATAGAGCTGCTTCAACGCGTTCGAAATGACGACCAACCTGCGAAAGTGCGGGCTGGCGTAAATACGTCGCAACGCGGCTTGTTCGCGCGTGACGACGTGCGACTCCAAGACGAACGGTAGGCCGATGCGCTCCAGGCGATAGAGATAGAGCCCGTGGCAGCGGGCATACACCAGATCGGGTTGTTCGCGGCGGACTTTCCAATTTACGAACGAGTCGTATCGCAGCAACCGCGCGAACTTATGCCGCGGAGCCGGCAGCGTCACCAGCCGAAAACAGCGGTCGACGCCGTAGTAATCGAAGACGTCGTCCACGTTGTCTTCAAGGTCCGAGTTGCGCGGATTCATCAGCACGACATCGTGCCCGTTATGTGCCAACGCTTGGCACATCTTCATGACGTGAACGCTGCTCGCCACTCGCGATGGGATTCGGGTATTGGCGAGATATACGATTTTCATGAGTAGCGCTTTGATGATTGCGTAACAGGAATCGAATGGTTCGCGTTGCGAACCGCGGAGCGGTGGCATGCCACCGCGTTGCGATTCACAAATGAAACAACTCTGGCGAGCGCCGCTAGCGCCCCAACGGCTAATCAATTGCCAGCTCACGCACATCGCCGTAACTCGTCCTCACCGATCTTTTCGTTCTCCAGCCACCGACGAGACCACAATTCGGCGATCAGGACGAGCCATGTGTGATGCGGATGCTCCGACTTCATCAGGCGTTCAATTCCCAAGGGCCGGAAAATGCCGCGAGACACCAGGCTGCCGTCTCGCAGCAACGAGCGGGCCATTGTGTAGAGCCGTCGTTCCATCCAGTGCTTCGTCGGAACGCTAAACCCCTTTTTGCGGGTCGTCAGGATTTCCGGCGGCACCCAATTTCGCACGGCGCGTTTCATCAACGACTTGCGTTCGCTGCCCTCGTAAATCAGCGAATGATCGATCGTGAAAGCGGTTTCCACCAACTTGTGATCCAACAACGGCACGCGAGCTTCCACGCTGGACGCCATGCTGGCTCGGTCGACTTTGGTGAGAATGTCGTCGATCAAATACGTCTTCATGTCCAGCAACTGCGCCGCCGTGACGCTGGGCACATCGGGGTTCCAGAATCCTCGCAGCGGGCCGAGATGGTCGAAGCCCGCCGTCCCGACCAGCAATTCAATCGCGTCTCGGTCCAGAAAACCGATGAGCCCGAAATAGCGCTCAAGCGCGGACTCGGTGGATTCACGAAAGAGCCAACGTTTGAGCCGCGCGGTTCGTCCCGGATTGTGGAAGGCGTCATAGCGCAAGTAGCCAGCGAACAACTCGTCGGCTCCATCACCGGCCAGCACGACCTTGATCCGATTTGCGTGAGCCAACTGCGCAACCATCAGACTCGGCAAGGCCGAACCGTCATAGAAGGGTTCGTCGTAGGTGTTGACGACCAGTTGTAGGTATTCGAATGCATCGTCGAGACCCATTTCTCGCACGTGCGGTTTCGTGCCGAGCGCCTTTGCGGCCAATGCGGCGTACTCGCGTTCGTCTTTTTCGGGCCGGTCAAAACCAATCGTGAAGCTTGGGATTTGCATCGCTGATCGCGCCGTGACCAAGCCGGTAACGGTGCTCGAATCCACGCCGCCACTCAGGAAGACTCCGATCGGAACATCACTGACCATCTGCAATTCGACCGCCTCTTCGATCGCGGTTCGCACGGCGGACTCGGCGTCGTGGCGATCCGTGAGGCTCGGCTTGTAGTCCAGCCGCCAATATTCGGCGACGGTTGATCGACCGTTTTCGTAGACCAGCGATTGCCCAGCAGGGAGCTTCGACATGCCGCTGAAGATGCAGCCGTCATGCGGCACATAGCCGTAAGCGAGATACTCCGCCAACGCGTTCTCGTTCAGCGATCGCGTAAACCGTGGGTGTTCGACAATCGCACGGGGCTGAGAAGCGAAGACAAACCCGGCGTCGTGCTGCCAGTAATACAGCGGTTTGACGCCGATTTGATCGCGGGCGAGGAACAAGCGTCGTCGTCGTTCATCCCAGATCGCGAACGCGAAAATGCCGCGTAACTCGTGAACGCAATCGTCGCCCCATTCCTCGTACGCGTGGACGATGACTTCGGAATCGGTTTGCGACCGAAATCGATGGCCGGCGGATGCGAGCCATTGTCTGAGTTCTTGGAAGTTGTAGATCTCGCCGTTGAACACCAGCCAAACCGTGTGGTCCTCGTTCGGCATCGGCTGCTTGCCGGCGTCGGAGAGGTCAATGATCGACAACCGGCGGTGGCCCAACTGTACATGTCCGCCATCGCGTTGTTCGATGCCTTCGCCGTCCGGTCCGCGCGAGTGCAACGTGTGCAGCATGGACTGAAACGCGTCTCGACCGATCGGTTGCCGTGAGTCAATCGTGCCGAGAATGCCGCACATCGTTAATCCGTGGGGTTGGGCAACTATTTGGGGGAGGGGGCGGGGTTGTAGTCCACGTTTTGAACCAAGGTCAACGGCTTCTGAAAGCGTCTTGGCCGGATGAATCGGAGCACGCAACTCGGCGCTGCATAACTGGTGGGTTCGGCGGCCACCGGCGGCTTGCCAGACAGTGATCTGTACGAATGTGGCCGCCCCAGCCGAATAAGGCGGAAGGCCACGGAATTGCCTGAATCCGTACACCGCCATGCCATGGCACGAAAAAAGGACTCACGCCGGATCGACGTAAGTCCTTTTTGAGGTAATGCGCAAGAGAGGACTCGAACCTCCACGGGATTTAACTCCCACTAGGCCCTCAACCTAGCGCGTCTGCCAATTCCGCCACTTGCGCTGATGTGGGGGTCGCGATGTTATCAAGCAAATGTTGGGCTGCAAGTCTTCAATTGTGGTGAGACCGATGACAAGAACCGTTGCGACGATCGATCGCGTTGACACGCTTGTGTTCCACGTATGGCTCCGGATTCCATGAAACAGTCTGGGCGTGTCTTGCCAGTGCTTTGGCTACCGCGCTAGGATGGACGGCTGCAGTTTCGGCCCATGCCCGTTGCCGAAATGAATGACTCTCATTCTTTTTCACCATGTCCCTGCCGCCGAATGGTGGTGCAATCAACGAGGCGCGATTGTGGGAAAAATCCCTCTCTTCTTCGTGTCACTGGTGGCCTCAATTCCCGGGGGCTATCTGTCCTACGTCTTGGTCATGGTGTTCTTGGATCGAGCGGAGAAAATGTCGACCGCGTTCCAGGTGATTGCCGGCGTGACGTTGGCTTTCAGCGCTCTGGTGACGGTGATTCCGTTCTTCATCCTGATCTTTACACCCAAAAAAGCTCCGGGATTCGATCCTGATGCCGAAGGCGCCGTGCTGGCGGCGGTTGGGGCCGGTGCAGCGGTTGGAGCAGTCGCCGCAGGTGGCGCAGACGACTTCGGCGATTCGTTCGATGACGCGGACGACGACGATCTTGACGACTTCGACGACGAAGATGATGAGGACGACGATTTTGACTTTGATAGCTAATTGGACAGCGCCACTTTCATTGGGCGTTTGAAAGCAGCCACCGACGAGTCGGTTTTTTCGGAACGTGCCGACTGGCAGGTCAAGGTCGACTTGCTCGGTCCGGGGAGTCGTTTAATCCTCGTGCTCTTCGGTCTCGCCGTGCCCTTTCGGATTCCGCCAGCGGAGTTCGCCCGTCCCTCAGCCGCCGCACGTAACCGTGGCTCGTCAGACGCTCGACTGCCGTCAGCATCTCGGCGGCGAGAAGCTTTCTGAATCCCAATCGAAGCGCGTGCCAGCGAATTCTGAGGAGTGGATTCACTCACCGACCGTTCGGGCTGGTAACATGCGCCCTGTTGGATCGGAGGCAGAATCGCTGCCGCGAATTCACAGTCTCGAACGGAACAATGGGAGCGAACGATGCAGCCTCACCCCTTGCGATTTCTACTGGCGGGCATCGCCGCCATTCTTGTCTCGCCGAGCGGCTGTTCGAACAAATCGGAAAGTGCGACCGACACCGGCACGAAGAGCTTGGATGCGAAATCCGCAGTCGTGCAACCGAACGACAATCCGTCGCCGAGTCCTCCGCCGCGCCGCGCTGCGGAGTCGCCCGACGCGGCGGTCCAGCGACTCATTGACGAGATTGTGGTCGGCAAGGCTGACGTCGTTTGGGATTCGCTG
>JAQBZS010000090.1 GCA_027622115.1 Planctomycetota bacterium
TTCAAAGTTCAATGCTCGCGGGTTGACGTTTGCCCTGCTCTAACGCCGCAAGCCGCGAGCATTGAACTTTGAACCACCCGACCCCTTCCCACATCCAGTTTGAACCTTTTTCGGCGTCAACCCAAAGTTTTGACACGATAGTGCAAACCGTAAGTGTTAATTCGAGCTTCATAAGCGGTAGCTGCGGAGTGGCAATAGCAATTAACCGTTGCTGTCGCCGCTCTGCGGCTTTACCGATGATCAATTCCTCTGACCTGGGGTTCCGCTGCGCTCTACCCCAGGCTTTATGCTGTCGCCGCTCTGCGGCTTTACCGATGATCAACTCCTCTGACCTGGGGTTCCGCTGCGCTCCACCCCAGGCTTTATGCTGTCGCCGCTCCGCGGCTGAAACAGCTGCTCTCCAAAAACAAATCGCCCCCTCAAGTTCGCGCTGACGCGCCAACGTATTGAGGGGGCGGATTCCAAGTCCGAGCAACTCGGTTGAGATCAGATCTCGGTTGCTTCCAGCGTGTCTTCCAAGTGAGTTTCAACGGACGGACGCACGATGGTTTCGTAAAGCGTCTGCAAACCCAGGCCGACCATGGCGGCAATGGCCAGGATCACGACGACCTGGATGACTTCCATGCCGGATTCATCCTTGCGAACACCGCCCACATAATCCTTGAAGCGTTTGAAAAGTGACGTCATGGCGAACGCCTTTCTGCGATTGGGACGGCCGAAACCGGACGAGTAACGGCCATCCAGTGAGGAGAGTTCGGCGACTCCGCCGAACTCTGCGTTGTATGTCCGTCAACAAGATTCCCGCCGTGCAAAAATGCGGACGGCGGATCTCAATTGTTTTTTCGGATCACAGACCGTTCGAACCGGTCGCGGATGTTTGGTGCAACGCCGTGCTCAATTCTTCGGCGGGCGACATCAGCGAGATCTCGTCCAACGGACCGTGCTGGTGACGCGAAGTTCGCGAGATCAACGTCAGGATCGCCGGGAGCGGCACGAGCGACACGAACAGGCAGGCGCCGACTCCAATCACCAACACCAATCCGACGCTCGATAAACCGCGGTGCGAGGCGATCATCATGCTGCCGAATCCGATCATTGATGTCAGCGACGTCAAAATGATCGAATTCATCGTGCTGGACGACGTCCGATACGTTTGATGGCCGGACTGTTGTCGAAAGTCGTGGACCACATGCACGCCGTCGTCTACGCCGATTCCAAGCACGAGGGGCAGTACGATGAGGTTCGCGGGATTGAGCGAGATGCCGGCGATCGACAAGACACCGAACATCAGCAATCCGCCCAGCAACGGTGGCAGCAACGCCAACACGGCGTCCCGCAGATTGCAAAAGTCAACAATCGCGGCGATCGTCGCGACGACCAAAAGGTACACGCCCATTAACGGCGCAATGTCGATGACGACTCCGCGCGAGTGCAGCAGCGTCGCCGCGCCGCCGATCAACACGAACGAAACCAACAGGACGCGCCACTTGTAGACGTGGCCCAAGAAGTCGACCAACAACACTAGACAAATCACGGCGAGCGCGTAGATCGCGGCGTTCTTGTAACTGACCATGATCTGTTGAGACGCTTCGTAGTTTTGCAGCGGTGTCCCCGTGGCGTGGGGGTCGACGGTTCTGATTTCCGCCACGAATTCCGCGAGCGGCTTCGGATCCCAGATTTGTTCCTTGGGAAACACCTGCAACAGCCATTTGCCTTCTTGACTCACAAATCGAGACGTCAACGCCGACGGCAGATCGGCAAATGTCACGGGTTCCGGATTGGCCGCTTTTGCAATGGCGTCGAACTGCGCCATTAATTCCGCAGCCAGTCGCATTTGGAATTCGGCAAAGAACGCGACTTGTGCTTCCGTGGGCCGCTTGGCCAAGCGTTCCAAGAATTGATCCAGTTGGCGGTGTGCTTCCGCGGCGGACGCACGCGTGTTGGTTTTCAACTCGGCCAGTAATTGCTCCAACGCTTGGCCCGCTGCCAGCGGATCCACCACGGGAAACTGTGGAACCTGCCGCGGAATCCGAGCAAGCTGGGCATCGAAAGCCTGTACGAGAAGCTTCGTTTCGGCGGGTGGATATGCCGGCAATCGCGACGCCAACTCCTCGACATGATGCACGCTCGGAAGCTGCTCGAATTTCTTGCGCAGTTGACGAACATGTTCCGGCGTATTCGCTATCGAAACGGCGTACAGCAGCGAATCTTGGGCTTGCTGGAAAACCCGGCGTTGAACATTGACGGACTCGATGTCGTCGGCTTGCAGATTCAACAGGTTCGAGTCGTATTCGATTTTCCAATCCAGTTTGCCGTCGTTGACTTCGAACGCATGGCTGCCGATCCATGCCGCCATGCCGAACGACACCGCAAAGATGATCGTGGGATAATGGCGAGTGATGTTTCGCAGTTCCCGCTCTTCAAACGGGGTGGGCAGCGTCTCGTGCGGTCGGTCGCGATCCGCCCATGCAATCAACGCCGGCAGCACCACGAACGTCGCCGCCGCACACAGCAGGATGCCGCCGCCCGCGATGATGCCCAGTTCGGCGATCCCGAGAAACTGCGTCATCGTGGCGCAGAAGAATGCAAACGCCGTCGTGATTCCGGCCGTCAAGATCCCAATGCCGACACTGCTGGATGTGTTGAGCAGCGCCGGGATCAAGTCGTCGCCGTGGTGCCGTTGTTCCAGATAGCGAGACAGGAAGTGAATCGCGAAGTCGATGCCCAGACCGATCAAGATCGCCGCAAACGACACCGACAAGATATTGAGGTGCCCGACGGCGGCGGTTGTATACCCAAACGTCCAGGCCATCCCGACGGCCAACATCACCATCGCCAGCAACGGGTGCCGGACACCTCGAAAGCCAATCACCAACAGCATGCCCACCAGCGCGAAGGAAATCAGCGACGCCAGCAACATGTCGTCCTGAGACCGCCGCATCTCGTCGTTTTCGAGCACTGGGATGCCCGTGATTCCGATCCGCGCGGCCGGTGTTTCGCGACGAACATCCGCCACGATCTTGCGGATGCGGTCGATCGCCAGTGAATCGCCTTCAAAGCCGTCGCCGCCGCCAACCGGGAAGGCTTTCAGGAAGCCCATCGTGCCGGCGTCGTTCATCAAATAGATCACGTCGTTGGCTTCGCTGCGGACGCGCGGATCGACGAACACCAAGTCCGGCCAGGGATTGACGAAGTCGCCGCTGTCCGCCAAATATCGATTCAAGCTGGTCGAAAGCAGTTCGGCATGCGTGAGCAACGGTGCCAACTCGTGCGACATCTCCGGCGCGGATTTCGCATGAATCTGCAAGGCCAACAGCTTGCCCAACGACGCCACTTGAATCTTGTCCCACTGTCCTTGAACGATGGGCCGGTATTCGTCGAGCCGCTTGAGACCCGCGTCCAACTGTTGCGGACTGAGATACTGCAAGCCTTTTTCACGCAGCGTTCCGGGTTCAATGCGATACAGCACATTCTTGAACCGCTCGGGCTCGGCTTCGAGTCGCTTGCCGATGGTGTCGATCACGGACTTGATGGTATCCGGGCGATCCGCTTCCACGACGACGACGATGTCGGAAGCGTCGCCGAAGCTTTCGATGTAAGACAACCACCGGCGATGAAACGGCGCATCCGGGTCGATCAGGTCCGAGCGTTCCGTCTTGAACCGCATGGAGGTCATCGTGAACACGACGGCTGCAATCGAAATGACGGCCACGATGGCGAGCGTGCGACCGGGAGCTTGGGCGACACACTGTGTCAGCGCGCGCAGCGAATTCGTGAGCAGCTTCCGATGCTGAATGTTGCCTGCCGATTCCGGCATGAAACGTCCTTGTTTCTCGATGCAGCAGAACGACGAGCCCATTCGCGGATTTACTGGGGGATCGTTCCGCCGGGGCGATTCTAGCGAGAACCGATCCGACCAGAAACGGCGATCGCGTCAATTGAACGGTATCCACGGATTCCTTCCCGCGGACTTCCATCATGTAGACTCTTCCGAACCCTCTCGTTTTCCGTGTAGACGACTGTCTGAGTGTTGCCAAGCGGGTGATCACGGTTCGCACCACTTCTAGGTCGTTTAACCGTCAGCCGAAGGCGTACGCGTGTTGAGATCTGGAATACGCGTGCGCCTTCAGCTGACGGTTAAACGAGGTGCTTTCGAAGAATCCGGGGCGATGCGAATGTCGGTTCTCAACGTGAACGCGATTTAGTTCACCTCAATTTCAGAATTCAAACTTGCAGAACAGAAAGAATTTGCATGGTCAATCGCCGCTTGCGTCGTGGCTTCACGCTGATCGAATTGTTGGTGGTGATCGCCATCATTGCCATCCTGGTTGCGCTGCTGTTGCCGGCCGTGCAACAGGCACGGAAAGCGGCACGGCGATCATCCTGCAAGAACAACATGAAGCAGCTTGGCTTGGCTCTGCACAATTATCACGATTCGTTCCGAGTGTTCCCACCGGGATGTGTCTCCGGCCAACCCGGCATTCCCGGCAACACGAGTTGGTGTCGGCAAAACGGCGGACGCGGCAGCGGACAGTTTGCTCCGTGGACGGTGTTGATTTTGCCGCAAATCGAACAAGCGAACCTGTACAAGCAATTCAATTTCGCGGTCCCGTTCCAGTCCACGAACAATCAAATGACGACACCCAACAGCAGCTTTCTTGTCGCCCTGAACACCTACCAGTGCCCGTCCGATCCAATCTTTTCAACCCAACCCACTTGGAACAGCTACTTCGGCGTGCAAGGTGGCGGAACGGCCCCCGATTGCGGTAATTCCGGTTGCAGTGCCGCGAATGCGCGCGCCTCGTATGTGTCCGGAATCCTGTTTGCGGGATCGAGCATTAGAATTCGCGACATAACGGACGGCACGTCGAACGTCTTCATGATTGGGGAAACTCGATACGGTGGAGCCGACTGGGGTGCCAGCGCCAAGCAAGACGCTTGTTCGTATGCGCGAAATCTCGCCGGTGCCCAAGAATCCATCAACCTGCACGCCAGCCGCGGAATCCACGACACACGAGGTTTCAGCAGTATGCACACCGGCGGATGTCATATGGGTCGAGCCGACGGGTCCGTGCATTTCACCAGCGAAAACATGAATGTGACGATCTATCAGCAATTGGGCCGCCGAGACGACGGTCTTCCAATTGGCGGCTTCTAATTGGGACACGGCTTTCCATTGTGGATCGCCGGTTGCCTACGCCCCGAGTGACCTAAGATTCGGACGCGCGCCTGCACCACAGGTAGAGACAGACACCGATGACCGCCAGATGCACGGCCACGATGGCCCAAAACCGATTGCGGAAGGACTGTTTCGCGGTTTTGTGACGAAATGTCTCCTGGCCGAAAATCGCGCCCGGCCAACCGCCGCACCAGGCCAAGAAATGCAGCGTTTTTTCCGGAATCCGTCGATTGCTGCGGACAGCCTGCATTTTGTCGATTCCGTAAACCACGAAACTCAAAACGCTCGTTGCAAGAATCAGCACGAGATAGCCGTGGAGCAAGAGCGGAAGCTCGACAGCTTCGAACCAACGATCGGTTGCCATCAACCCGAGCGCGCAAAGCAGGGAGAACAAGGCCAATGCCACTGTCCATCGTTTTAAGCGATCGGGAACGAGATTCATGATTTTCGAATTATGATTTTTGATTGACGATTGAGGTTGGTGGAACCAAAGCCTTTGCGTGAATCCTATTCCTCGGCCACGTCGATCAACGCGGAATGCACGCTCATGCAATCGGGCGTGCCTGCATACCACGTTACCAAGATTTGCCGACCACCTGCCGAGCGGATTGACGGGTGACCGAAGCTCCATTTTCCCATGTCTTCCCAATACTGCGCGAAGTCGATATCGGTGCCGCCTTGGGTGACGGTCGCTTGTTCATCGTGCTCGTGGACGACGACGCTTGCGGATTCCGGCCACGTTTCGCCGCCATCAGCAGACTGCCATAACCGCATCGTTCCCGGTCGATCGCGATCCACCACGAACGCCAAAATGCGACCGTCGTCCAACAGCAGCCGCGATTTGACCCCGGATCGTTGTCTCAACCGGTTCGTTGGCTGCTCGGTCGCCATCGGTCAAACTCGCACGGAGAAAATGAACTCGCAAGTCTTGCTTCTTGGCACGGTCATGAGTCCAAAACATCGCGACAAAATCACCATTCGACGGACCGGGACAAATCCGTTGATCCCAGTAATACACCTCGTGCTGCGGATCGCGACCAACGAGAAACTGCGTGTCAAACGTCTCGCCGTCATCGCGCGACACCAGCAGCCACGCGCCATGTCGAGCGGGTTTGGGGTCGTCGAACTCCTTGAAGCTCTCGAACGCGAAGGCCAGCGTGCCATCCGGCCACTTCACCACCGGGCCAGTCATCGCGCAACCGGTGAGTTCACGCGTTGGCACGACGGACCAATCGCTCCAAGACTCGCCTTCGTCCGTGGAGACGGCCATGAGTTGGCGACTGCGCAGAATGCCTTCCGTTTCGGGGTCAAACAGCGGTCGATCGGGGTCACTGCGATCGAACCACGTCGAGAACAGCAGTAATCGGCCCGATTTCGTCTCCACCATTTCCGCGCCGGCCAACGAACCGGGAACGCCGTCGACCGCCGTTTGGAACTTCCAAGGCAACACGGACCAACTCGCCCCGCCGTCCACGGATCGTGACAAGCGAATGGTGCCTTGATGGTGGTGCTTGGACTTCCCGGTCGTAAATCCGCTGAGCCACGTCCCCGACTTCAATGGGATCACGCTGTCGAAGAACGCAATGCGGCCCGCTTCGCCAAATTGAGACGCGTCGTAGACCACGGAACGATTTACGATGTGCATGGAACGGCCTCTCTGAACTGGCGACCGGCGATTACTTCAACCCCTGAATCCAGTCGGTGATCAACTTGACGGCCTCACGATCAATGACATTCGACGCCACGTGCGGCATCCGTCCGAGTCCTTGCAGTTTCATGCGATGCAAGACCATCGATCGATTGGGGTCGCCGGGCGCGAGGATCCGCGCGTCCGCGAGACCGAACTTGCCCTGACTGGGCGAAACGCCAAGCGTGCCGGACTCCGACAACGGCTGACTGGCGAGCAACTGAAACTCAGCGTTGCCGCCGCCCCACTTGCGATGACAGTGCGAGCAATTGGCGTGTAAATAAGATCGGGCACGTTGATCGAGCGACGCCGCAGCATCACGGTAATCCACGAGCCGTTCTTCGTCCGAGGCGGACTTTTCCAGCGGTATGGTGAATAGGCCGATGTGGTTGAACGTGTCGAGTTGATTGGCCACGACATCGCCGTACTGGTGATCGCGGTTGGCTTGCCACGTGTTCCGGCCCAGGACGTATTTCGCCGACATCGTGTGGCACAGCGTGCATTCGGCGCGACTGGGGAAGTGCCACGTTTGCTTCCGCTCGGTTCCGTCCGCATCCGTGATCGTCAAGGTCCGATCGAGCCCCTTGGCATCGAGCAGCTCGGCATCGGTCTGTTTGTCGTTCCAGATGTAGGTGTAGCCATGCCAGACTTGTGTGCCCACGCTGTCGTCGTCGCCGGGAATTCGCTCGTGATGCAGGATGCGGGTCTCCAGGCGACGTCGGCTGCTGGGGTCGCCTTGCTTCATGTCCAACGAAAACGTCTTGACCAACACCGTTCCGTCCGGAAACCGCCAACCCGGGCGAGATCCCGGTGCCGGTTGCGGATACGTCACTTCGTTGTATTCAATCCGCGTCTTGCCCGGCAGCGCCAGGAATCGGTCCTTGACGGCCCCGTCGGACCACAACGGCGAGTTCACGGAATACGGAATCACCCCGGCTGCCGGAGCGTGCCGTTTCGTCGCTGCGAACAGTCCGGTTTCGCTCAGCTTTCTCGGAAACTTCGGCGAATCGGCCGGCGGCGGCGGATTCCTGACCAGACGATGCAACTGACCGCCGACCCAATCCAAAACGTAGACTTCGCCATCGTGGGCTTGTGCGAAGGACACGACTCGGAATTGCGTGTCGACCAACTCGCGGTGCTGCGTGGCTTGGCCGTTGGAGTACCGCAAGGCCCAAACGCGGCCCGTGTCATAATCGCCATAGATGTAGTGACCTCGAAGTTCCTTCAGCCGAGCAGCCTCGTAGACGTAACCTCCGGTGATGGACCGAAAGTCGTTGTGCGAATGTTCGATCAGCGGCTTTAGAATCGGCGACGGACCCTTCACGCGATCGGGTCGAAATGGGTGGTCGCCTTCCATGACGCTCCAGCCATAGTTGCCGCCCTTTTGCACCAGATAGATCATTTCCCACAAGTCTTGACCGACTTCACCGGCCCACAACTTGCCGTCTCGATCAAAGCTGAACTTCCAAACCTGCCGGTGGCCGTACGAGTAAATCTCCGGACGAGCGGCCTTCCGATCCACAAACGGATTGTCCGGCGGGCTTGAGTACTTGACGTTTTCCGAGGGACGATCCACGTCGATTCGCAGAATGGAACCCAACAGATCGGAGATGTTCTGCCCGGTCTTGCGTTGGTCCGCGATGCCGCTGCCGTCGCCGGTGGCCACATACAAGAAACCGTCCGGGCCGAATCTCAGGCAGCCGCCGTTGTGTCCGCCCGACGGCCATTTGAGCAACACTTCACCGGACTTGGCATCGGCCGACCACGACTTGCCGTTCCGCTTGGCCGTGAATCGCATCAGCCAAGTGCCGTCTTCCGATTCAGGCGAGTCCTTCTTCACGGTGCTGACGAAAAACAGGCCGTTGGTGGCGAACTTGGGATGAAACGCCAAGCCGTAAACAGATCGGCCGACATCGACCAATTTCGTCTTGCCGGGTTCGTTCGCCGCCCGGCAGAGAAAAACGGCACCGCCGCGCTCCGCGACTCCCAGCAGTTGCGTGCCTGGAACTTGGGTGACTTCGAGTGGTTCCGTGAATCGCAAGTCGGGGAAGGCCAACTCCGTGCGATACGGGCGCGGCGGATCGGGCGTCCCTTGAACTCGGGATGTCGTCCACGGCACCCGTTTCTCGATACCGGACGACTTCCGTTCGGGCTTGCGAGCATCCGCAGGTTTTGCCGACAGCACGCAGAGCGCGGCAAAACCGACGAGTGTGATGCATGGAATCCGCGGAAAGCGACCGGGGTTCAATTCCATGAGATCCACAAGCTCTCCTCCTACATTGCCGTTGTTACATGGCCGGTGATTGCGGGCGTCGTGAACAAACTGCGCGGAGGATAAACGATCCAGGGAGCCCTTGCACTCAATCGAGGTGCATCATCGGGCATTCTGAAAATGCAACCGATTGACCAAGGAAACGGCGATTGTTAGAACTTTCCCCAAATCGATCGGCCATTCACGGTCACTATTCCACTGGATCGAGTCAGGCTGAAACCCTGGCCACAAAGGTATTCGCAAATGGGACGTATTGAACGCTCACGAGAAATCGCTCGCCGCCGAACTCGCAGAGCCAAATTGGTGAAACTGCGTGCCAAATTCGCCAAGGCAACCACGGAAGGCGAAAAAGCAACTATTCAAGAAAAAGTCCGTCGGATGAGCCCGTTCGTCGTACTTGAGAAACCGTAACGCGGATTTGCGCAACCGCGACTTGAAACATGAAACAGCCCGATGAACCTGTTTTGGATCATCGGGCTGAATTCGTTGGATGGAGTTGATTGGTCGCCCGAGCCAGCATTCCGCTATTACTTGATTTCCTGCTGCAGCTTTTTGATGGCTCGCATCCAGAGCATTTGCGTGGCGGGTCGGGTCCGGCCCATCCGTCCGGCAACTTCGTCGAACGGGAACCGCTGGATGTTGCGAAGCATGATCACTTCCTGGTGATCTGCGGACAGCTTGGAAACTGCGTCCGCCAGGCGGATTTCGTCTTCATGCTGCATCACGATTTGGCTCGGACTTGCACCGGGATCCACCGGTTCGCGAATGAAATCGGAAAGCCCCGCCGCCTGCATGTGGATCGGGACTTCTCGGCGAGCTTGACGTTTGGCCGTTCCTCGAAAGTGCCGTACGAAATCCGCCGCGTTGTGTTTGAGAATCTGCTTCAACCACGCCAACCATTCGCCTTCGGTTTGGCCGCGGAATTGGTCGAAGCCGCGATGCGCTTCCAGCAGCGTCTGTTGAATCAAGTCGGAGGCGTCCACCTTCTGTCGCAACCAACTTTCGACATGAGAACGCGCCACGAACGCCACATAATTCCGGCACTTATCGAACAGCTCTTCACGAGCCTCCGAGTTCCCCTCGCGGGCTTTGTGGAGCAATTCGACGAGCGGTGATTTCTCGGGTTCGGACATGGCTTGCAATTCTGAGCACGTTCAAAGTTTGCGTAAAGTCGGCGAACGGCATCTTCGTCACGAAGCAGGCGAAGAGAAACTCCGCAAGTACGTCGAGAACAACGACCCGCAATTCAAACCGTGAAGTCGTTAGCGCGTTGCTCGAAATAGGCTGCACACGCAGCGAGAACAGGTTTCGTTCGTGGTGGTGTCCAGTTCGCCTCGCCATGCCCGTGCGGAATCGTTGTTAAGCTGTTCTCGAAATGAGGCTTCCGAAGACGGGCTGTCGTAGGTCTCGTGGAAGAAGCACGGGGCTACTCGGCCCTTGGCGTCGATGACGGCCGAAACCCAGGGGGCGTTGCAGCGGACGTCGGGAAAACGGCCTTCGCCACGGATTGCCCGGAAATACTGAACAAGCTTGCGATCCAGCTTGTCCGACCGCTCGACAATGAAACCCTGTTCAAATTCGTTGTGGAACTCGACCGCCATCAAATCGAGTTCGCGGGCCAGCACCTTCACTTCGTCGTCGCTGGGGATGAATCGCGACTGCTGCGTGGAATCCCAGCCTCCGGAACGATTGAAAGCCTGACTGGAGATGTCGGTTGCGAGGAAGCTGATGCTATCCAGTTTGAGTTCGAGCGCGGCTTGGACGGTTTCTCGTAAGTAAGGGATATTGGCCGATTGAACCGTGCAACGGGCGCGAATTGGGAAGCTCGTAAGCTGTCGGAGACCGGCGATTCCTTCACGCATAAGCGAGTACGCCCGAGGTAGCCCACGGATTTGGTTGTGGACCGCTTCGGGGCCGTCCAGGCTGACGATGAGTTCGTCGCAGAACTCCGCAAGCGTGCTCGCATGCCGCTTCACGAGTAGTCCGCTGCTGAGCACGGTCAGGCGGCAGTCCATCTGTTTGATGGTGCGGCACAACGCCGGAAAGTCGGAATACATCAGCGGTTCGCCACCGCTGAGCACCACTTCTTCGACGTGCAGAGCCCGCCACTCGGGCAACCAGTCCTGCACCTGATCGATGCTAATCTCGTCGGCATGCTTGATCTGCCAGATGTCGCACATTTGGCATTTGCAGTTACAGCGGCTGTGTGGAAACAGAATGACAACCGGCAACCGCTGAATCGCGTTGTCGCCGGTTGCGATGGGGCACCGTGTCATGAGGGCGGAATGCAGCATGGGGAATCCGGTCTTAACGAGAATCTGTCGAACGAGGTTCCTTACCGGGTTTCACTCGCTTCATCTCGTAACTGACGAAGCACTTCCGGGGGTAAGGCCTTTCTTAAGTCTTCGACCGTCAACCGTGCAATCAGCTCTTCGGCCGAGAGGCCCGCTACACGGTCTTTGGCCGACACACCTGCGAGTCGCGCATGCGGCTCCAGTGAATCAAGAAACGATTTTTCACGTCTTCCGAGAGTTTGACCATCAAATCCGTCTCCGTGTGGTGCAATGCAAATTTGGATCCGCTCGCTTGGAACTGGCGGATCAGTTGGATCACGTAACTGGTGTGGCACCCCGGTGCGGTTTGCGTGAAGGACCGATGGTTCGTGGTCAATGTCTCGCGAAACGCGTCGTTGAACGAGGGCACCACGAAAATCACCGTGACCCGGTCGGGATCAACATTGACGGCGTGTTCGGCACGGTGCAGATGCACGACACCCAACGTCTTCTCGTAATCGCCACGTTCAATCGAGTCCGTCGGGCCTTTGAATTCGATGTAGTTGTAATCGGTCAGCAGGTTAACCAATTCCGGGAAAATCCGGCGCGCCTGATACGTCAATTGACCTTGACTTTTCCGCAGCAACAGCACATCGACCCGCAGCGGCTGTTCTCCAACCGAGACTTCTTCCTCAACGTCGTAACCCGAGCCCATGCCGAATCGCAGCAACCGAACCAAGAACGGATGCCACCATGTGCGGACCTTGCCCGCCCGTTTGGGTTTCTTGGAACGCGTTGTTTTCCGTTTCGGCATGGGATGCACTTCAAGGTCGGCCGAAAGGAAGCACGAACGAATAACGTCAGGTTCACTACCGAGATTCACTCGCTTCATCTCGCAACTGACGAAGCACTTCCGGGGGCAGGGCCTTTCTCAAGTCTTCGATCGTCAGCCGTTCAATCAACTCTTCAGCCGACAGGCCCATTACACGGTCCTTAGCCGACAGGCCCATCACACGGTCTTCAGCCGACAGGCCCATCACACGGTCCTTAGCCGACAGGCCCATCACACGGTCCTTAGCCGACACACCTTCGAGTCGCTCATGCGGCTCCAATGAATCAAGAAACGATTTTTTCACGTCTTCCGAGAGTTTGACCATCAAATCCGTCTCCGTGTGGTGCAATGCAAATTTGGACCCGCTCGTTTGGAACTGGCGGATCAGTTGGATCACGTAACTGAGAATATCCGAGAACCCCGCATCGGTCAGCGCTTCAATGATGTGGTCTCGCTGTTTGAGTAGCAACGGGCTCAACAGCGACAGGCCTGGGTGATCGATCCCGGAGTCAACCGACGTCTCGACACACCACGTGTGAAACTGCCCTCCTTCGATCCGGTGGCACCCCGGTGCGGTTTGCGTAAAGGACAGATGGTTCGTGGTCAATGTCTCGCGAAACGCATCGTTGAACGAGGGCACCACGAAAATCACCGTGACCCGGTCGGGATCAACATTGACGGCGTGTTCGGCA
>JAQBZS010000091.1 GCA_027622115.1 Planctomycetota bacterium
GTGGAAACAAAGAGGTGTGACCCCTTCCTTTGATTCTCTTTAGCCGCACGGCGTTAGCCCAATGGCCCAGGGTTGTGGATTGTCGTCTTCAGTCGTCGCGCAAGGCGTCCAAGTGCCGCTCGCGTTTATGAGCGACTTGCTCGACCAACTGCGGGTGTCGTTTATCGAAGAACTCGAAGTACCCATCGCTGGTTTTCATTTGGTCCCACGGAATTGCGTCAAGGATATCGATTCCATTTGTGAACGCAGTGAGGCCATCGGTTGTTGTCGCGCATGTTCCAATCCGTTCCACGCTGCGAAAGACCTGACGTGGCTCATCTAGCCGTTCGCGAATCCATTCTCGGACAACCAAGAGCATCAAACGCAAATGCTTGTCGTCTTGCCTCGATGATTGGTCGAGCCCTCGAAGCGCGGCCGCCTTTGCTTCCAGCAACAACAACGGGTGAATGACTCGCAATTCCAAACCGGAGAGTGCACCCGAACCGGCTAACCGGACGGCCGAGCGTTCGATTTCCGATGATCCGACCCCAAACAATCCGGTCAAGATATCGATCGTGAGTTCCTGTCCGTTGGGCATGGAAACAACCAGCACACCGGCGTTCGGGCTGGGGTCAAACCCTTTGTTGATTTTCCCTCGCGCATTGAGTTCCCGCATGGCAAATTTTGCAGTCGCGGGACCACCGTGGTAATCCAAATCCACGCTTGTGAACGGCCTCAGCACATTCCAATCAGACACATCTTGTTGGTAGCAATTCGCCCACACATTGACTGCTTGTCCGCCCACCAAAACCGCATCCCATCCGGCGGAATCGAGCCGCTTAAGTACGCTCGCAAGTTCTTCGGGCGTGAAACCTGACATCAATCTTCCTCGAGGTCGTCAGCAAGATCACCCGGCCAATCGAGCTGTTTGGGGTCGACAACCTTCCATAACTTGGGGTGCAGGATTCCATCAACTTCCCGTTGTGCTTCATCGGGAGGCATCGAGTTCAGCCGCAACCGCTCGGCCTGTTTGCGACGTGCGAATTCCTCGAATGTGATCGGATCCGGATGATCGGGTTCGCTATTCATGGTAGAGCCGTCTTCCAACTCGTGGTTTCGTGGCGCATTCGATTTCTGCAACGATGATACTTCTGCGTGATCGCCGTATTCCATGCGGCGGCGTTTGGTTTCACATGAAAGTGCTCGGAATCAATCGTCCGGCGATGGCGATTAATCTTTTGGTTTTGGAAGCCAACATTGCTGTGACTTGAGCGAGTGGCGACTCGAAACGTGATTGTTACTCAGCTTGCCACAGTGATTTCAGTAGCTCGCTGACTTCACCGCCAACGTGACCGAGTTGCGTGAAGCGAATCAGCACCGCGTCTCGGCCGTCTTTGTGTGGCTTGATCTCGCGTTCAACTCCAAGTGTCGCGATTCGGCCCAACGCCAAGCTGCCCTCAGCCACGAACAACGTGAAGTCCAAGCCGACTCGGCGTTTCGTGCTAATGCGAAACAGATCGGCGTCATCAGTCGATCGTTTGCCGTGGACGAATTGACGTTCGGTCCAATCAAACGCGATGCCCGGAACGGCGGACTCGATGTTTGTCACCAAGGCTTCCAACACCTCAGCTTTCGATTTCGGATTCTTGTTGGCCGAAACCCCTTTTCGCATCAAGTGCCACTTCTTGCCCAGCACCTTCCACGGTGAATGATCCTCGATGCTGGCGTTGGCCTTCTTGTCCATCATCGACAAGTCACTTGCACCCGCTTCCTTGAGGAACTCGCGGAAGGCATCCGTGTCGATCTCCTGCTTCCAATGCACGGTGATGACCATCTCTTGCCACTCGGTCGCGCGAGGCAGCATGCGCACGCGATCGCCTCGCCCGTAAACCGCGAGTTCATCGATGTCGTCCACCGTGAATTGGCCGCTCACTCAGCCGACGCTTCAGCCGCTGCCACGCTTCGGGGCGGTCGGTGGTTGCCGGTTGCTCGAGGGGACGAAGCGTGACAGCGACTCGTAAACTGTCAGGAAGCTCGACCGGCAAATCCAGTTCGATTCGTCCAGCTACGATCATGCCTTGGAGTTCCGTGTTCGTCGTCATGTCAACCTCATCATTCTTTCCAAATCAGATTGAATGTCGTCGCAGTACCGCCGCCATGCCTTTTTGCTGGGATTCACTTGAGCAGTCGATCGATCAGGTAGTCCGTCGAACCTTTGTACTTGGGATGCAGTCGCCCCGTATGCACAAGCACGACGTCCAGACCGACTGCTTTCAAGCGTTCCTCAAGTTTGAGGCCCATGACGCCCGAGTGTGTCGGGTCCTTGGGTGACGAGCCGACGACCGGTTTTTCGCCGCGATAGAACATCGCAATCGGTGGATCGTCTTTCGAGACATGTTCGATCGGCGAATACTCCTTGATCCAATTCAGAACCTTCGCTCGGTTGTCGATCAAACTCTGGAAACTCGGCAGGCCGAACGCATGGGCACCGTAGCCGTAGTTTGGCATCCACTCCCGCAACTCCTTGGGATCGAGAGACACTTGCGCTCCATTGACCGCCGCGCAATAAAGTCGCGTCGACTCGCGGGCAATCGGGTCATCGCTCTTGGGGTCCGCCAAATCGTCGTGAAAAGCGAGCCACAGGGATGAACACGCACCGGCCGAGCCTCCCGTCGCTCCGATCCGCATCTTATCGAGATTCCATTCACCGGCCTTCGAGCGAACGAATTGCAAGGCGCGGGCCGCGTCATTCAGCGGTGCCTTCACCGGGGGCTCGACTTTGTCCGCTGGTGCGTTCTGCGTGTAACGGTAGTTGATGGCGACAACCGAGATGCCTTTGTCGAGGAACGCCTTGGGGTTCGTTTTCTTGTCGCCGGCTCGCCACCCGCCACCGTGAATGTAAAACACGACGGGCGTCGGTGTTTTCGACTTCGCGGGATAAAAGTCCAAAACTTGTCGTTCGTGGCTGCCGTATTTCACGTTGGCAAGCGGCTTGAGATCGTCGGCTCGGGTCTGGACTCCGACGAAAACCAGGGCCGTGGCGAGGAAGAATCGTTGCATGAGACAACTCCGTTGGTTGGTGGTAAGCCCGTATTCGCGGGGCGAATGGCATGGCATGGCGTGGAGACTACTTGTGACGCACCTTCATCATGACGAGTCGAGAATGCAAACGGTAAAACTGATGTGCCCGGCAACGAGTCAATCCTCGGATGCTGTTCGAATTCAAGGTCAGTGGTCGATGAGAATCTACCAACCGACCCCTTCATGCACCGAGCCAGTTTGGTAAGTTTTCAATCAGCGATCGCCTTGAACGTAGCCAGGGCGACCGGCATCGGAACGGGTTGCTATTCATGATGGGACTTGAATTTTGTCGAGCGAACCAGCGTTCAAACTCTATCAATCGAGTACCAGGCAACTGATCGGCAAATACATCCCGAAACTAATCGGCCAACCCAAGGCCGTGCTCTCGAGCGCCGACCGCTTTCGGGAATTGGTCGTCGAGCCGGCCTGGCAAGAACTTCCCGAATCGTGTCGGCAACTCGGTCGCGATGTCTTGGGTTGGGATGCCCTGTTTGCCGAATTGTTCCTGAGGGCCTATCGCGCTGACGGTGGAGTCGTGGGGCTGAAGCTCGATGCCAAGAGCGAGATCACCAGCGCATTTCGATCGTCGGTGCAGAAACTCAGCAAACGCCTTGCGACGTCACGGCATCCGAGCGGCCCGGTTTCTCAATCGGCAGCCGTGCCGAAAGACAAAGCACCGCAACAGGACTCGATCGATGACGAAGCAGTTGAAGCCGTCCCGCCGCTGGGCATTGATCTCGGGACGACGTATTCCGCCTTGGCGTATGTCGACACGCACGGACGTCCCGTCAGCATTCGCAATGCCGATGGCGACTTGTTGACGCCCAGCATTGTGCTGTTTGACGAAGACAGCGTGACCGTGGGCAAGGAAGCGTTGGCGGCGGCTGTGTTTGAGCCCCATCGAGTCGCGATTTGTGCCAAGCGAGAGATGGGGCAAAGCGTGTTCAGCAAGCCGATCAACGGCGAACAACTTCCGCCGCAAGTGATTTCCTCGATCATCCTGCGCTCGTTGAAAATGGATGCCGAGCGGCGATTCAACCAGCCGTTTCAGAAAGCCGTGATCACCGTGCCGGCGTATTTTGACGAACGGCGTCGGCAGGCCACCGTGGACGCCGGACGCATGGCGGGCCTGGATGTGATGGACATCATCAACGAGCCCACTGCCGCCGCCGTCGCATTTGGGCATCAGCATGGCTTCCTCGATGCGGACCTTTCAACGTCCGCTGGCGAAACCCTTCGCGTCATGGTCTACGACCTCGGAGGCGGCACGTTCGATGTCACCGTCTTGGAGCTTCGTGGCAACTCGTTTACCGCCATCGCGACGGACGGTGACGTGTTGCTCGGCGGCAAGGATTGGGATCAAGTGTTGGTGGACTTGGCCGCAGACAGATTCGCCGAGGAACACGGAGCCGATCCGCGCAGCGATCCGGCCGCCACGCTGGACCTTGACGCGGCGGCCGAGAATGCCAAGCGGTCCTTGTCCGAACGCACACGCGCGTCGTTGCACGTCAACTTCGCGGGCTGGCGAATGAAAGTGGATGGAGCCGCACTTTACGCGGACATGCTCCATCGCCGGGAACAAGCCCGGTCGGAGACTCCCGCGCGATTCAAGCTGACGAATGTCAATTCGCACGCGTTGGGAATCGTGGGCATCGACCAGAAGACGGGCCGCAAGGTGAACCACATCTTGATTCCGAAGAACACGCCGCTGCCGCACGCCGTGGAGCGGACCTTCAAGACGGCCAAGCAAGGTCAACGCAGCGTGAAGGTCGAGGTGCTTGAAGGCGAGAATGCGGTTCCCGACTACTGCACTCAGGTGGGAGTCTCCGCGATCCGCGATCTGCCGCCCCGGTTGCCGGCCGGTGTCCCGGTCCACATTCGTTACGAGCTTCGCGAAAACGGCCGGCTGCAAGTGACGGCTCGGATGAACGACGCCGAGGTCAACGCCACGTTTGCTCGCGACAATAGTCTCGGTGCCGACGAACTGAAGTCGTGGACGGCCTATGTGGGACGGGAAACGCGAGGGATGCATCGGGATTGAGGCAGTTCGTCGAATCCGCCGTTACGTCGTCGGCTGGAAATAGGAATTGAAATGGCTCCAATCTCCCGTGAGTTCCGTTTCTCTTGAACCATTTCTCGCACCAACCACGCTTCTTGGAAAGGAAGAACCCCATGGCACGCTTGTCTCATGCGAAACCCTCGGAGATTGAACTCGATGCCGATCGACTGGAAACCGCGTACGCTTTGATGCGGGAATGGACGACCGGCGATCAGCCGCGGATTCCGGGCGCGGCGATCGTGGTGGGACGTCATGGGAAAATCGCGCCGCCGCAATTCTTTGGGAAACAAGGACCAGAACCCAACGCGGAACCAATTCGTAAAGACGGCATGTTTTTGCTGGCTTCCATTTCGAAACCCGTAACCTATCTCGGCGCGATGAAACTCGTGGAACGAGGTCAACTCAATCTCAGCGATCCGGTCATGAGATACATCCCAGAATTCGCCGCGCACCACAAAGAGGACACGCTGGTTCAACATCTCTTCACGCACACATCCGGCATGCCCGATATGGTGCCGGACAACGCGGAGTTGCGTCGCCAACATGCACCGCTGAAACGCTTCATCCAAGGTGCGATTCACGCCATGCCATTGTTCGCGCCCGGCACGGATTTGAGCTATCAGAGCATGGGGACGCTGGTTGTCGCGGAATTGATTCAGCGGCTGTCCGGAATGAGCATTCACGACTACTTGAGAAAAGAGATTCTTGAGCCGTTGGGAATGACGTCCTCCGGATTGGGGTCGCGAGGACTGGATCGAGAACGGCTGGTGCGCGTGCAAATCCCCGACTACCAAATCGATAGCGACTTTGGCTGGAACAGTCGGTATTGGCAGGAATTGGGGGTTCCGTGGGGCGGAATGTTTAGTGCGCCCGAGGACTTCGCGTGCATCTGCCAAATGCTGCTGAACGGGGGAACCTTCGGTGGCCATCGCTTGTTGTCAAAAGCGACCGTTGCGGCGATGACCAGCAATCGACTCAACGATCAACCGTTGCTGCCTGAATACATTCGCCGCGCCAAACCCTGGGGGCTTGGCTGGCGACTGAATCATCCGGGAACGTCGGGTAGCTGGGGAGACTTGCTGGGCTCACGGGCATTTGGCCACACTGGGGCGACGGGCACAATGTGTTGGATCGACCCCGATCTCGATGGATTCTGCTTGCTGTTTACCACGGCAATTCGGTCGCGTGCCCCCTGGCTCTTAGTTCAGATATCCAACACGCTTGCGTCGGCATTCGTGTGACGAAACAACTGAGTGGTTTCACCACCGAAATAAAGGTGAATATGTAAAAAGTCATAAAACAGGCGGTTTCTTGCGCCGTTTGCCGGATTGCTTCTCATTTCAGGGATACCTATTATCCCGCATCAGCGTGCTCGCACCGGCTTAAATCCTCTGTGGATTGCAGCCGGACGATGAGTGTTGTCGTGCGATTCATCAATGGGCATAAGATGAAATCTGCATCCGCGTCGCCTCACGTCACCGGGGTGGCGGAACGTCTAGTTCCGGTTCCATCTCCCAGCCTCACTCATCACGAGGTTGCGGGGAACGGGTAGATCGTTGCGCGGACTCAAGGCCTACCTTTCCACGCGGATCGGTCCGAAGAATTGGTTGATGGAATCTTTGAGAAACAGATGGACGCCGCGACTCCAACAGCGGATCACGCAAGCCGGAAGGCACGCTCGCTCCCGATATCGGCTGGGTTCCACAATCCGCCCGGATACTCCAAGCCCGACGAAACTCCCCTGGACTATGCGGCGATACTTCAGCACTCGCCGGACCTAGTTCTTGTCGTCGACAGCGGGGGATGTCTGAATTACATCAACCGCGAGTTGCCTCAACATCGGAAGCAGAGCACGGTTGGCACGACCGTGTTCGAATTGATTCCCGATCCGTACCAACGACAGCAACTTCGCCAAGCCATCGACACCGTGATCGAGTCACGTGCGATGCAATCCGTTGAACTACGTGGCCCGGATTGTGCCAATCAATGGCATGCCTGTCGGTTGATTCCATTCGGCGATCAACATCCGGTTTCACGGGTGCTGATATTCGCCACCGAGATGACTCGGGAAAGACTGCGGCAAGAAGCAGGTTTCGAACGGCAAGAGCAAGTCGCACACGAGAAGCGACTGAGTCTCATGGGCGAAATGTCGGCGACGTTGGCTCATGAAATCAACAATCCGTTGGCGGTGATTTCAAACTTCGCGCACGGTTCAATTCGCCGATTGAAGGCGGGCGAATGGCAAACGGATGAATTACTGAAGTCGTTGACGGCAATCGCGGAGCAATCCGCTCGTGCCGGCAAGCAATTGCAATTCATCCGCCGCTTTCTTCAAAAACAACCGGGAGCAGTGAGCAAATTCGCGATCAATCCGCTGATTGACGAAGCCACCGTGTTGTCGACTCCCTTGTCGCGCAAAAACAACGTGAGATTCGAATTTCGCTTGATGCAAGGTTTGCCGCTCGTCGAAGGCAATTCCGTTCAAATCGAGCAAGTTCTTGTGAATCTCATGGTGAACGGCATCCAGTCCATGGCGAACACACCGGCGACACAACGCGTGTTGCGGGTCGAATCGTCAGCCACGGATGCCGGCCAGTTCGTGGAAGTTCAGGTGATCGATCGAGGCCCGCCAATTCCAAGGCACGTACTGGACCGGGCTTTTGACACGTTCTACTCCACGAAACCAAACGGACTGGGATTGGGCCTTTCCATTTGCAAGTCAATCACCGAAGCGCACGGCGGTCGATTGACGTTGAAGCTTGACACCACCCGTGGAACGGTCGCAATTCTCCGACTTCCGGCGGTGCTGACGGAGAATGTTCATGCCGAATGACGGCGCCGTCGTTCACGTCGTCGATGACGATCCCGCGATGCTTGAGTCGATCAAGCATCTCGTGGAATCCGTGCATCTTCCCGTTCAAACTTACGGATCCGCTCGAGAGTTCCTGGATGCCTTTGACCCAACCACTTTTGGGTGCGTGATCGTCGATGTTCGCATGCCGAATCTCAGCGGGTTGGACCTTCAGGAAAGTCTGAAGGAGCAGGGTGTTGGGATTCCGGTCATCGTACTCACGGGATTCGCGGATGTTGCCATGGCCGTGCGGGCCATGAAAAACGGGGCGATCGACTTCATCGAAAAGCCCGCTGGCGATCAAGTGTTGCTGGATGTGATTTATCGAGCGATCGAATTCGATCGAAAACTGCGACAGTCGCGACAAATGTCGAATGAGGTTGCGGCGCGCTTTGAGCGTTTAACGACACGTGAGCAAGAAGTTTTGGAATACGTGGTGGAAGGGTTGTCGAGCAAGGAGATCGCCGATCGCTTGCATGTCAGCTTCAAGACGATCGAGGCGCATCGATCGAAGATCATGAAGAAGACGGAAGCAAACAGCTTGCCGCATTTGGTTCGCATGAATCTGGGGTTGAACCCGGCGAAGTTGAGGGCTCAATCGTTGAAGTGATGATTCCAAGTATTTCGCTTGGCCGTCTCGGATGACATTGATGATCACCACTCGATCAGGTTTGTCATACGCAAGTGGAGATCGCCATGTGGTCGGCATTCATCGGAGCAACTTGGCTGGCGTTGGGTCTAATGTTCGCAAAGAATTTCTTGGTGTTTGTCGGATGACGCACTTTGGAATGACCCAAAAGCGAGGATCCGACAACCACGAAACACGCGAATGACGCGAAAGGAAACAGGCCGACGGGATGTCGGCTTGGCGCATGCTGATCGGCACGGATCGTGATGACTCCCAAGGAGTTCAACAACAAAGCCCTGGGTCGCGCAGCGCACCCTGGTTCAGCCATCGAATGATCGTTAACGAACCCCAACGCGGTTCTACACCAGTGTAGAACCGCGTTGGGGTTCTTTTCGTGTATTGACTCGGTGAAATGCTTGCCGAGTTGTTGTAAAAGTTCCGATGGGGCGTTGATTCAGTCTTGAGAAGAGTTGGTGAAGCGTTTCATCGTGTCCGAACGACGAAAACTTCCCGTCCTGAATCCTTCTTACGTCCGTCAACTCCAATCGTTCACGAGGTGCGGAACGTGAATCGGATTTATGTCGCGTTGAGTTTCCTGAGTTGCTGCGTGCCAAGTGTGCTGACGGCTCAACCCGATGAAGCTCCAGGGCTGTGGGCTCGGTATTCGCTGGGAGACTCGGTGGTTGAACGAATTGACGAAGATCTGTCGTTCAACTGGGCGGAAGACGTGCCGGACGACCGGCTGCAGGCGGGTCGGTTTCGCGCGGAATGGACCGGGCAATTGCTGGTTCGGCAGGATATCGCGCATCGCTTTCATGTCTTCGTGCAAGGCGATGTGGTCGTCAAAGTCGGGGGCCAGGCCGTGGTGGTCGGTACTCGTGATCAAGCGGGATGGATCTCCGGGGACGCGACGAAGCTGGAAGTCGGTTTGCGGTCGATCTCGATTCGTTTCACGAAGACTGCCGCGACGGCGCGGCTCCATTTGTTTTGGTCGTCGGATGCGTTTTCGCTGGAACCCATCTCGCCGCAACGTTTCTTTCTCGATGACGACAAATTGGATTCCTGGCGGCAAGTGGATTTGGTGCAACGAGGTCAATCCGTGTTTGCGGCGGCGCGGTGTGTCGCCTGTCACAAGACGGACGCGACCGAGAACGCAAATCCTTCGTTGAGAGCGCCGGCACTCGCAAACATCGCGGTCGGCACATCGTTTGATTGGCTGGTTCGCAAGATCGCGCAGCCGCACGCTCGGGCTCAGCAGGCCGACTCGCAAGTCGCGTTCAACATGCCGGAATTTGGATTTACTCGCGCGGAAGCCGAGTCCATTGCGGACTATCTGTGGGACTCGTCCTTGCCGGTTTCGACGACCACCGGCAAATCGCCAGCGAATCCGAAGCAGCCTGCCGACCCGGTCAAACAAGGCGAACTGCTGTTTCGCAGCGTGGGATGCCTGGCTTGCCACACGCTCGGCAAGCACGGAACCAGCGATGAATTCGGCGGCGGGGCGTTGGACGAAATCGCGGCCAAGCGAACGCGTGGCTGGATCGAAACATGGTTGGCGAATCCCCAAAAACTCAACGCGAATCACCGCATGCCGACGTTCAAATTGTCCGCTGCCGAGCGTGCCCAATTGGCCCGATACTTGACACAACAAGGCGACGCGGGACGGCATTCGCCGGATCACAAGGTGAACCCCGACAAGGTCATCCAAGGTCGCAAGTTGGTCGAAGCTGCCGGTTGCGCGGCCTGTCATCGCCTGGCGGACAAGAGCCTCGTCATCCGCAAGGTGGCACCATTTCAACGAGTCCAGCGGACCGAGATGAATTGGGAAACGTCGTGTCTCGCGAAAACGCCCGACCGCAAGACGTGGCGTCCGTCATATCCGCAAATCGATCGCGTGGCGGTGCGGGCGTTTATCGAGTCACGCGTCGGCCAATCAGAGACGGCGACACCATCCTGGACCGGCGAGCGACTTTTGAAGTCGAAGGGCTGCTTGTCGTGCCATCCTCGCGGGCTGACGACCGGCATCGTCGCCACGGCCGGGATCCTGTCGCGGCACGATGCACGCCTGCGTGGCCAAAGCGAAGGCTTGATTCCACCATCGTTGACGGCGATCGGCGACAAGCTCACCGATGCCGCGCTGCTGGAATCCATCGCCGGCGAACAGAAACACGTGCGACTGCCGTGGTTACGAGTCCGCATGCCGAGGTTCCGCTTCGACGAGCGCGAGCGGAATGCGTTGGCGGACTACTTCGTGGCCCACGATCGCATTCCGGATCTGCCCCGAGACTTGGCCGCCGTCGTACCGCAACTCAACGAGAACGACGCGTTAATCGCCGGACACAATCTCGTCAGCACCAAGGGCTTCAGTTGCATCGCGTGTCATAAAGTCGGCAGCTATGAACCGAAGAATGTTGCGCTGGGGACTCGCGGTTCGGACCTGCTGTTGATGGCCGACCGCATGCGGAAGCCGTTCTATTTCCGCTGGACGCGTTCGCCGATTCGTGTCGTGCCCGGCATGGAGATGCCTTCGCTGAAGAAACCCGTGCCGGGGATTCTTGACGAGCGGATGGAAACACAGCTCGCCGCGATCTGGGAGGCCGTGCGGAACCCGAAGTTTGTCGTGCCGACCAATCCGTCGGTCGTGGAACAGTTTTGGATTGTCGATCGCGATCAGCCAGCTCGCATCGTCCGCGACGCGTTTGCGGCATCGGCGGCGCGCGGCACACAGTCGGTGGCTCGTTCGTTCGCCGTGGGCCTGAACAACGGACACGGCGTACTGTTCGACATGGATCAAGCCGGCATCGTGGATTGGACGTTCGGCGATTTCGCGCGGCAGCGAACGGTCGGCAAAAGTTGGTACTGGGATATGGCAGGTGTTCCCGTGACGAAGAACTTCGAGCGTTCGCAGTTCTGGGCGAGCCTCGCGGTCAATTCGCCGCCGGATGCCACGCCGAAACCGGCCACCGGCGTCGCCTTGCAAGACTACGAACCGGTGGGGCATGCCGTGTCGGTCAACTACCGCGTCGACTTCGCCCAGGGGTCCGCCGCGGCTCACGAATTGATTCAGCCATGGAAGTCCGAGTCCGGCGATCGCAGCGGTTGGGAACGCGTTGTCACCATTCGCTGGAAGTCCGGCAACGGCGCGATCGCCATCCGCGTGCCGCGATCGACGCCCGTGTTGGGAGATCCGCAACTGCAAATCAGCGAGTGGAAGCGCGGCAACTGGACGAGCGTGTTGCACAACGTCCCGTCTGCCGACGCTCCCCGATTCCTCGTGCTGCCGTTCGATGCCGCCTCGAAGTCCTATCACGTCAAGCTGCAATTTTCGGTGTCGTTGAAGCCATCGCACCTCGCGATCAAGCCCCGTCCGGAACCGGCACCGACGTCGGAAGTCGTCACCACGGTGCCGGGATTCGAAGGCGTGCGGTTGCCGATTTCGCCCAGCGTCATGCCCACGGCCATCACCTGGTTGAAAGACGGCACGATGGCGTTCACGTCGCTCAAGGGACACGTGTTCTTGGCCCGCGATACGAACGGCGACGGGCTGGAAGACCAGCTCACGCTGTTCGAAGAAGGTCTCGCCGCGCCGTTTGGGATTGTCGCGGTGGGTGATGAAATCATCGTGGCGCACAAGCCGGAAGTCATCGCACTGCGAGACACCGACGGCGATGGGCGAGCGGACAAGCGGCGTATTGTCGCCGCCGGTTGGGGCTACACGGACAACTACCACGATTGGACATGCGGCATTGTGCAAGATTCGCGGGGGCGATTGTACGTGGGGCTCGGCAGCGATTATGCCCAACGCGATCGACCCACATCGCAATCGAAATGGCGCGGCAAAGTCTTGCGCATCGATCTCGCCAGCGGAGTCGTGGAACCGGTGGGACATTCGTTTCGCTATCCGGTGGGCTTGGCAATCAATCGGCATGACGAGATTTTCGTGACCGATAATCAAGGCGTCCAAAACACTTTCAACGAAATCAATCATCTGATCGAAGGCCGGCACTACGGCGTGCCGATGCGTTACGAGCCTAATCCGGATGCGCCCGAAACGCGCGCGGCGATTCAAGTTCCGCACCCGATGACTCGCAGCGTCAACGGCATCGCGTTCTTCACACGGAAGACGTCGCCCGAGTTTCAAGATCACGCGATCGGCGCGGAATATGACAGCCGTTTGTTGACGCGGTTCTCGTTTCAGCGTGTGGGAGGCGAACTGCAAGGCGCGACGTATTACTTCAGTCGCCCGAATTCCGGAGT
>JAQBZS010000092.1 GCA_027622115.1 Planctomycetota bacterium
GATGTGGTTTGAGACTTCCGGGGTTCAGGTCGAGCATCGTTGAAAGCACTGGCAGAGCCAGTGGCACGGCGAAGCAGGCAGTGCTATGAAGTCTCGAATGCAGAGGACTTCAATCTTACGAAGTTCGCCAAGGTGGATAATTTGCATTCGGCTTACCGCCGCTTGGAAGCCGATGGCGGGGCCGGGGCTGGGATCGACGGACTGTCGTATGACGATTACTCCCCGGGCGAAGCCTTTGCTGCGCTCCGCCAAGTCTCTGAGTCGATCAGGGATCAAACCTACAAGCCATGGCCAACGCGATCGGTGCGTGTGCCAAAGGTCAGCAATGCAGACCCGAACAATGATCGCCATTGGCGGACGCTCGAACTGCTGCGCGTACCAGATCGGGATGTAAGCAAAGCACTTCAAGTGGCATTGGATCGATTTTGGAGGTCACGGGTCCCCACGATCGGAAGAGACGTTTGGGAAATCTTCGCCGAGATGCAGCGCGCCATTCGTGAGCGGCAGACTTACGTGCTGGCGATTGACGATATTCGGAACTGTTTTCCCAATGCTCGGATCGCCGACGTGATGACATGCCACAGAGAATTTATCTCCCAGCCAGACCTGCTCTGGCTGATTGACACGGTTATTCGCGGCCATGACGGCCACGATCACTTGAGCGGACTGTATCAAGGCTCGCCTTACAGTCCGATCGCGGTGGAAGCGTTACTCCACCATCGCCTCGACGCGCGGCTGGAAGCCACGCATCAAGGATTGCCGCTACTGCTGAGATACGTTGACAACCTCAACTTCCTCTGCCGTAGCGAGAGTGAGGGCCACCAGGTCCTGCAGGTCGCAGAAGAGCACCTCGACGAATTGGATTTCACCCTAAAGCACGAGGACCTACCGCCAATGGACATCCGGGACAATGGGTTCAACCAACCCATCCTGGGTTTCATACCGGGATGGAGCAACGGTCAGCTGACGTTCTCGATCCCGGAAACGGCGTACGGCGATCTCAGAGAAGCAGTCCAACTAGCCTTGATGGCGCCAATGTCATCGAGAACCGCTCACCAAACGGTTAACGGCTGGCTGGAATCTCATGGACCAGCTCTCACGAGAACGGAAGTACCAGAAGTCGTAGAAAGAGTGAAAGAAGTAACAAAGAGATGCGGATTCACCGAACTGCGAACCAGACCAATGGAAGACGTAGCTCGTAAAGCTCGTAGGCGTTGGATTGGGTTTGCGGAGAGATAACCAGTTAGTGGAAGGATCTACGATGGTTGTTCGGTGTGTGTTCGGTCTTGTCTTGTTTCCTTTTCTTTCGTCGTTTCCGATGCCTGTGTGCTCCCGCACACACAAAACCACTTGCGAACGGCAGGTGCGCGGGCAAGCGGCCCGTATTTTGATTGATTTTGGGTTTGGCGAGCCGTGTCCAACTAAGGAAACCGTATGAAGTCAATTTGTTAAGCCACACAACTCAAAAGGCGTGGGAGGCACTTGCCTGACGTCAACAAGCGATTGCGATTGCAGATACGGACGATTCGTGCCGTGGCACTGCGAGTTTCTGCGATGGCGGTCCGCTCGGACGACGGGGCCTACCCATCCGGGTTCGGCGTTCTCGTGGGCGATTGTCACTGCGCGGCGACGTTGGCATGGACTGACCTCCAAGCATTTCGCGAGTGGACCCCAGAAAACAGATCGGCATCTGGCGTTCTTGATTTCTTGGGGGGCGGGTCGCCTCGCGCGCCGTCTTCTCGCTGCTCTGTATCTTGGCCCTTTCCCGAGCGATCTCCTTGTCCAGATCGAGAGCGTCGAGGGCTTGGGAGATTGCCCGTGGACACGTTACGCCATTGATGTCGTGCTTGCGGGAGATCACGTCCTTGAAGTTGTTCGTGGTGAGTCCCAACACACGGCGGATGGGTTCTTCCATCACAGGGTTGGGGAGTGGCTCATGCAGCTTGATGTACGACCACCGATTACCGCCGCCATGTCCGCCGGTGAGTGACTGGTCGAACAAGCCACCTTTGATCGGCTCCATGTTCTTCCAGTTCACCGTCTCGACGTTCTTCAGTTCGCGACTGTCTGCGAGCTTGTCGATGTCCTTATCCGTCATGGCCATGAAGATAAGCGAATTGAGTTGGAGGGCGTTCTTGAAGAATTGCGTCGCCGATCGAATTCAAAATCGGGGCGACCTGGGAAGTAAGGACTTCTGTGGGTTTAAGCACGTCCGTCGGGAATCCGCAAACTCGCCTCAGGGAAATGGATGGGGCGACGTCTTTGACGGCCTAACCACAACAAATCGATTCAATATCGTAGCGGCTTCTCAACCATTCCGTCGCCTGCCGAAGCAGTCCGTCCGGACCGGCAGAATAGTGCCGATCGCTAACGGACCGTGGTGACTGCCCGAGGAAGTATTGGTCAATCGCTGAGAACCTCTCATCATTCTTCAGCATCGTCGCAGAAGTCTTGCGGATCGTTTTGAAAGAACGTTCTTTGATACCGAGTTTCGTTTTCAGGCGATAAAACGCCCGTTGAATGCTGTCAACCTTGTGTGTTGTGCCATTGTCACGGAGTTTATTGACAACCAGCGGTGTGCCATTCTCACTCAGGATGACATGTTCCGAGTCATTGGTTTGATACTCTTTCAGCAGTTTGAGAGTTTCGGGCCACAGCGAGTAAGTGACCACCGGGACGTTTTGATGCTGTCGCGTCTTGGACCGCTTTCTCCTGATCTGACCTGACTTCCACAAGACCTCGCTCGGTGCAATGTCGCTGATTTCTTTCTGCGTCATTCCAGTGTTCAGAGCAAGCAGAATATAGAGCCGTAGCCTTCCTCTCGTCTCCGTGAGTAATGCCCGAACCTCATCCAGGGTAAAGGTCTTGATCTCACGAAGCGGCTGGCGAATGCTGAAGCCTTTGCTGTCAATGATGCGTGGTAATTCGCTGAGCGTTTCATCGTGCCATAGCCACCGAACAAATTGTTTGGCGGCATCGAGCCGATCTTTCGCATAAGTTTCACCGAACTCATTCGAACCAACGCGAGCGAGTAGATCCGTCCGGTAGTCAGTCATGAGACGCGAGTTGATACTTGAGACGACAGTAGATCCCCCAGCGAAGTCACGAAATGCGTCGAGGTCCCGCGAGAGATTGTCGTAGCGACCGGGAGAAATCTGTCCTGCTTCAACCTGTACGCGCTTCGCTTCCTTAAAACGGTCGACGTTCTCGCCAATGCTCAAGCCTTGGGGGCGTTGATTCAATTCACGCTGATTCTTAATTCGATCGGCCCATATTGCGCTATCGACCTGCAACGGTGTTGACGCAAATTCGCGTGCCCAAGCCAATCGCTGTTCCGATGAGGTCGGGCTCGCGAAGAGGGATCGACGTGTTAGTGCTTCAAGCAACTCGTCTTGTGAAACGGGAGAACGCAGCGCATCGTCAATGGCCGATGCCAGGGCGTCCCGCTGATCGGGCGGTATCTCAAACAGATTGGCAACACGGTCGCCGAATTTTAGTGCTGGAGGAGAGTTTCTGCTCAGCCGCCGTTGGAGTTCCTGAATCTTACTTCGTGCGATTCCAACGGCGTCCGCATCGCCGTGATTCGTTGCCCATTCTTTCATCGCCGTCCAATCGGCGATCGTAGTTAGGTAGTCGTCTTCGTGTGGCTTAACTTGTGAAGCATCGAGATCGGCCTGAAGTTTTTTCCAGACACTCAGCGCATCGGCGTACGCCTGATGGTCAGTCTTTCCATTTCCGCCATCAAAGTAATAGACCTTGCCCCGATACTTCTTCTTCCAGCGACCCGCTCGCCTGTTGCTTCCGGATTGCCATGTCAGTTCTCGTTTCCGTGGCACTGCGCCTCACTCCAAGTTTTTGGTGATACCTTTCGGAGATACCTTTTGGACGATGATAGGGAAAAAGGTATCTCCGAAATGTGCGTATTTCGCTGGATCTGCGCGTTTTTTTGAGTTTCGAACACGTTGACATCGTGGAGGTCACTGGTTCGAGTCCAGTATCGTCCATTTCGCAAAGCCTTTGGAAGCCGCCGGTTACGACCGAGCGGCTTCCGGCCTGCGAGGCTCAGGCTTCGAATTGCAGAGTTGATTGCAGAGAAAAGAACCTCACCTGTGCATTGCAGTGCATCAGGTGAGGGGAGTGCGAACCTTTCAGTCCGCCATCGTTGGTTCCTTGGACTGGAGGGTTTCCCATGAAACAGCCGAAGCCGTTTTTCCGTCGATTCACCAAGACGTGGTACGTCCAGATCGGCAAACGCCAGATCAATCTCGGGCGGGACAAGAAGCTCGCCTGGGAGAAGTACCACGAGCTGATGGCCAAACGAGACACCGTCAGCGAACAGCTCGCGACGGTCGCTCAGCTTTTCGAGGTCTATCTGGAGTGGTGTTCGACGCGCCGTTCGAAGGGCACCTACGACAACAACCGTCTGTATTTGCGGTCGTTCATTGACTGCATTGGGATGCGTCTGGCGATCGCCAAGCTGAGGCCGCATCACATCACGACATGGATGGATGAGCATCCCGGGTGGACCGACACGACGTGCAACGACGCCATTTCGATTGTGCAGCGACCATTCAACTGGGCCGTCAAACAAGGGCGGCTTGAGCGGAATCCGATCGCCCACCTTGAGGACAAGCCGTCCCGACGTCGTCGCGAAGTCGTCTACACGCCAGAGCAATGGGAGAAGATCGTTGGTGCCATCCGAGACGACGAATTCCTCGCTCTGATGACGTTCCTTTGGGAGACAGGTTGTCGCCCGAAGGAAGCAAGGCAGCTTGAAGCTCGGCATGTCGATTTGCGAAACGGGGTGGTCGTGTTTCCGGCCAGCGAATCCAAGGGTGAAAAACATCCGAGAGTTCTGTTCCTGAACGACGCGGCGCTGGCAATTGTTTCGACACGATGTGAGTCGAGACCCAGCGGGTCCCTTTTTCTTAACACCCGGGGAAATCCGTGGACGAAAGACGCGATCAAGTGCCGGTTGAGCCGAATCAAAGTAAAGATCAGCTTGCCGGCCCTTTGCGCCTACGGAATCCGTCACTCGTTTGCGACGGAAGGACTGAAAAACGGTGTCGATTCCATCAGCCTTGCCGCATTGATGGGCCACTCCGACGTTTCGATGATTGCTCGTACCTACCAGCATCTTGCGCGGCATCCTCAGTTCCTTCGCGAACAGGCACGAAAAGCTAGAGGTGCTTGAACTCCGTGACGTCGAGCAGGTCAGGATCAGTCCTGACCCGCGTCCCTTCAACGAATTCGGCAAGTTGTTCTTCGCTCACGCGAATGCTGGCTCCGAATCGGTGATGTTCCAGATCACCACGGCGAATCGATTTGTAGACAGATCCAAGCGAGACATTGAGCTGTTGGGCAACCTGTTTGACGGTGAGCATTATTTACTTTCCTCTGCGTTTCACACGTGTCAGCCGAACGATCAGAAGAGCCGGCGTTCGACTTGATTGCAGTAGACCGTCCATAGAGAGTGTGGGGATTCTGCGCGGCCGACTTGTGGCCACGCCGCACCAGGGACGACAGGTCACCGACGATCCCTGGTCGTGCTTCCCGGTCAGCATCCGGGTTCGAATTGTTGTCCGTGTTTCGGTTCATTGCGTTTCAACGAATGTTGCGAGTCGGGGTTTCGACGACGCATCAACGAGAGTGCGGACCACCCGCTTCCCGTTGAGTGCGCTGGAAGATCCAGGTGTGTGCCCGGTCGAGAACGAGTCGGACAACCGGTACGTCGTCTCGACCGAAGCGGGTGGATTCCTGCCAGCGATCGCCATTGCGAAACAGGCGGACGACGCCGATGGTGTGCCGTGGACCAGAGCGGGTCTTCTTCAGCCAGATTTTTGCCTTGATCAGTCCCAGTCGAATTTCATGAATTGGCTTCGCCATGTGCGAACTCCGCGAGATGTGCCAGCCGCGTGAAAATTGCTGTGGTGGCGATTTCAACATCGCCACCACAGCGGACCAACGCATTGATCAAACGCCGTCAACCGGAATCTCCGGATTGAGCATTGGGTACACCTCGCGAAAACTTCCAATCCTGCGGAAGTTCTCGACCGCATCCTCTGGATCCTCATCCAGCAGAAGGAGGCAGAGGTATCCCCGGGCGCACCATCGAACCCGATGCTGCCGACAGTAGAACCAGTAGCTGTCCGACAGTCCGAGACCGCCGTCGTTTGAACCACAGACAGGACAAACTCCGCATTTGTCCTAAATTCTGTCCGGAGCAATGGACGGCAGTTCGACTCCATAAGTCGGACCAACGCCCCGCATCCAGACGTCCACCGCAACCAGCAGTCGGTACGGATGACCGTCGGCTGGGTTGGCCATAAAGTCGTGGCCCTGCTGGTCCCAGAAACGGGTCAGCAGACTGCGGATCATTCCGGCAGCCGGACCATTTTCCCGGCATCGGATTCCCGGGAACACATATCCGGTGGGCAGAACGTCTTCGAGGCAGGCCGCGAGACATGCAAGGTCATCGCAGGTCTCCTGGCCAAGAGCCTCATCAGTCGACATTTCGGCCGCCAGTAGTTGAGTCAGTCGAGCGAGATCGGCGAGGTCACCCGACTGAAACAACTGGTCGACCTTCCCCGTTGTCCGTTCAACACGGTAGACATTGAAGTCAAAATCCACTTCATGTTTCCGCGTCTTCCAGACTCTGGCTGAAAGCCGTCCCGCTCCGATCTCAGCGTCAGGTTTGTGGGTGAATGAATTCGTTTCCCGTTCTGCATTCTGTTGTGTTTTCATGGGACACACTCCATTTTTTCGTTGTTAATGCGTGCAGAATATCCCGAGGGGCTGCACGCGACTCATCGCTGATGACGCATGGTCATCAGCGCGAGGTCGATGAAGCTGTCACGACGAACGGCTGCAGAAATGAAAACGAGTCAGAGGCGGAAACCTTTCGCCAGAGAACGGACCGCCCACGTTCCGTTCTCTGGCTGAACCTTCAGTTCACTCTTCAGTTTGCCAGTCAGGCTGCTCAGTATTCGCTGGGCAGCAGAATGGTCGTGATTGACCTGTCCCACTCGGTGATGATCCAGAACTTTGTTCCGTCCTCTGCGTGATAGACGGAAAACAGACGCGCACCACATTGCAGTGCCGAGTCGTTGGTCATTCCGTCTTCGTCGCAGACGTCACCCCAGTCACCACCCAGATGGCGACAAAGTGCCGTGAGAACGTCGTCTGTGGTCAGCACACTGGATGCTCCTGAGGTAATCAGGAGCCGTCCGATGTGAAACTTCGCGATCGTTGTTGTATTGGACATGGCTTTCTTCCATGAAGTGGCGCCGGCCGGGTTGCACCCGACCAGCGCTGTGTTGTTATTCAATTACAGAGTCTCCTCGTCCTGGCTTACTGGTTCCGTTTGAGCATTGCTCGTCTGGTCCCAGATCCAGGCAAAGGCCAGGTCCGCTACTTTCGCAACCAGCGGCAGGTCGTCCCGTCGGAAACTCTCGGTGTCCTTCCAGCTGTCTCCATCCTTGTATGAGCGAGTGATCGTGATCGTGTACCACGCATCTCCCTTCTCATTCCGGTTCAACCACACCGCGGCCGTAATGCGACCGAGGCGAAAACGTTTGACTGGCTTATTCTTTTCCATAAGCCTCCTTCCTGTTGTTAAAAGTCCCGGCAGCGTTCCTCACTGCGTGCTCGGAGCCTTGATTGTTAATGCGATGTCATCCGTGACATCGCGGGGAGCGAGGCCGTCAGATGACGGCCCCGCAGGGTTTGGGTGTTAACCCGTGCGGCGACGGTGAAAACGCTGTTTCCTTGCGTTCTCCGTCTGGATGTACCGGTGTGCCGCCGCAACGGCTTTCACCAGGTCTTTGAGTTCTTCCGGAGGGAAGTTCTCAGACAGATAAAATCTGCCATCTGCTCTCCATCGTCCGACCTTGACGGTCATTCGATTCCATCCTGAACCAGGATAGACCAGCGCGCAGACGTTGCCGGAAATGAAGTCCTTGACATGCTTCGGCAACGGACCGTTCTGGTAAGGGAGTCCGCACTTTTTGCACAGACGCTCATCCACCTTCGGTGGAAAGAGCTTTTTCCCAAGCCATTGTTTGGAGACACGTTTCTGTCTCAATCCTTTCAGGTACATAACTGGGTTCCTCCAGCTATTCGGCTGCTCCGCTGGCAACCTACATTCATAAAAACTCTCGTTCGTCCCGTTGTTTTTCCGTGCTCCCCGGGACGGGCGGGAGCGGAACAAAACCCCTCAAACGGGGGAGTCTGCCATGCGTTGAGTTCAGTCGGGTGACGGTGCCACCAGGGCGAGCAGATCCGGGATCGCTGAGACCCGGATCAATGCGTCCGCCGGATGCCGGGCCTCTGCCAGCGTCCGTTGAATCCGTTCGGCTTTCGGCAGCGTGGCTGTCAGGATCGAAACCTCGAACTGACCGGCTGCCATCAGCTTTTTGAACGGAGGATGCAGTTCATGACTGCCGAGATCGCTGCGGGCCCGGGCGATAATGCGGTCCCACCGCCCGTGTCCACCGGTATCGATCCGGGTGAAGCCGAGACGCGGTCGCGGGCCGGAGACATCCATGTAGTAATGAAGTGGTCGCCCCGGCCGATACAGATCGGGAAAGTGCTGCTGAAAGTCGTCACGGGTTAGTCGGTCCCGCGACGTGCTGCTCAGACAGCAGAACAGGAGCATGGCGTAGTTGCGGATCTTGGTGACTTCCGAGTGCGGGCCGGCGTGTTCCCCATCCGTGAGATACAGATACTCGCGGTTGCGAAACAGCGGAGCGTTCCCGATCACACCGGAACGGCTCAGTCGTCGCAGGTGCTGCTTCAACCGGTCAGGTCCGAGTGGCTGCAGCTCCGGCAGCCGGCTCAGGACCGGCAGTGTCGACATGTGGTACCGGGCCAGGTGCTGCAGTATGGCCTGTCGGATACCGCTTGATTGATTCTGCAGAGTGCTGTTCATGGTTCATTCACCACAGTTCATAGGGGAGAGACTGTTCGAGACAGTGCTGATGAAAACTCTCAATCTGCTTCGAGCTGTAGGCTCCGGCCGACTCGATCACGCGCGTGGTCACACCGTCCCGCGAGACGAGAAACGCGTCCGGGTCTTTGATCAGGTATCCAGCCTTCGGCAGCGTGTCCTCGCCGATCCAGCGGTCGGCTTCTGCCGGCCGGTCGCGGCGATACAGGACGTAGACTTCGGCCAGCAGCAGGTCGTGGTCGATCTGCTCGACACGCGGCAGATGGCCGGCCGTGCTGCCAAACAGATTGGCGGCCCGGCGCGATGCGAGGTAGACCTCGGTCGGGACGGGTGCCCGATTCCAGCGGCTCCTCGCATCCGAGGAGACGCGTCGGTGATCCGGTTCTCGTTTTCCCGGTCGCCAGTTGAACAACGGTCGGTCAACAGACTGGACGGCCACGGTGTTGACGGTCGTTCGGACGACGAGGTCTCCGGACACGAGACGGCGCAGATGACGACGGGTGACTCGATGAGAGCCGGCAGCCGTCCACCAGATGGCAGAGATCTGAGTGAGCGACAGCACGCGGACTCGTCGCGTCAGTGTTTCCACGATGTCCAGATCACGTCGCGTCCACATCGTCAGTTTCTTTCCGTCCGTTGTGTTCATGGTGAGTCGACCAGAAGGAGTCCTGTGTCTGTGGGTTACGAGTCAGAGATCCCGGCAATCAGCGGCAGCAGATCCGGCACGACCACCATGTGGATCTCGAATCGGGCGGGCCAGTCGTGTTTGTCGAGTGCTTCTCCAATGGACGCAGCTTTGGCCGTCGTGCCGGTGACCACGATGAGCTGAAACCGCCCCTGTGCCAGCAGCGACTGAACGGAGTCGATGTCGCTGCGCGAGCGAATGTCCGAGTGGCACTTACGGGCGACATGATCGGGACGACCACCCAGGTCCACGCGGATCAGTTCCAGCCGTGGCGGTCGGGTCGTTTCATCGAGGCAGCACGCCTGATCCCGCAGGCTGACCGGCAATCCCGGGCAGATCTCCAGCAACTCCCGTGTCGTCAGTCGGGGATGCAGCCGCCGTCCCCGTGTCGCGCACGACAGAACGCCGTATTCAATGGGCAGTGACTGCGGACCGAGTGGTCGCGTTCTGGAGAGTGGCAGCCCGAAACGCCGTGCCCCGTCCGGGCCGAGCGTGAAGTAGGTGCGGGGATGGTGCAGCGGATAACGTCGCAGATAGTGAATCTCGCACAGCCGGGACGTGACTTTGGTGACCGCGTTCGCCCGGCTGCCGTCGAAGAACAGTCGATGTAGTACCTCGCCCGTCGAAATTCGATAACGCGCAACGTGCTCCAGAATGGAGAGGTCCCGCTTCGACAGGCGGTTCAGTGGATTCAGTTCACTCGGTGTCATCGGGATCTACCAGATCTGATAGGGCAGGTTTCGGATCACGCAGTCGTTGTGGAAGTCACGGACGCGGCGTCCGTCGTAACTGCCGCCAAACTCAATGACGGCCACCGTGTTCTCTTCCGCGTCAACAAGAAACGCGTCGGGGAGTTTCTGACCGTGCCGCGTGTGAGCCAGCAGATCTTCACTCCGCCAGGCGTCGGCCCTCGCCGGACAATCACTGCGGAAGTGCAGCCACACCTGCGAGAGACCCAGGTCATGAGTCGCCTGGGCGGGCTGCTTCAGTGAAGCGCGGGCCGTGCCACCGATCAGACGGGCAGCACGCTCTGTCGCAATGAACGCAGTGGCGGTGCGAACGGCTCGGCGGACCCAGCGGTCCTGCAGTTGATGGGCGACCTGGCCGAAGTTCGGCGGCGACTCCGGTGGCTGCCATGCGACAACGGGAGCCGTCAGTGGTGGAAGCGTTCTGGCCCGCACGGAGACGCGCTGCACCAGCCGGACCGACACCAGCACGTTGAGCCGCCGTCGCGTGTTGGCCAGTTCGCCGTCCCACCACGCGCCGGCCAGCTGTCTCAGACTGAACAGTCTGACCTTTTGAGTCAGCGCCGAGACAATCTCATAGTCGCGGTCCGTCAGGAGTCGAGTCTTGGGTGTCACAGGTCAGTCCTTTCATCGATACCGCACTGGTTGCGGGTGGTTCTCAATCCTCGTCCGATTCGGAGAGCCGGCGCCGCTGCTGGGATGCCGCACTACGCTTCCTTGCTTCGAGTCGTGGCGTGGGCGTCTCGGCAGACGGTGGCTGCATGCGGGATTCATCACGCGCGACGTTTTCAAACGTCACCACGCCGCTGCTGCCCGGATTGGTGGCATCGAGCTGGCTGGCCCTGCGACGCAGAGTCTCGGCGAGCGTTGCCTGTCCGTCGGCTTCGTACCGGCGGGCAGCCTCTTCGAGCTGGCTCTGCTGTTCAGCCCGGCCGAGCGCATCCATCGTCTCGATGGTTGATGTGAACGCGCCGGTAATGATCGGCACCACTCGTTCGGCCATCCGCTCCATGAACCATTGAATTCCTCGGACCATCGTCTGCTCCCCATGAGTTGTTCTGTTAGCCGGAACCAGAATCAACCGGCGTCAGTGGGGAGAATTAGAAGCGGGTTGGCCGTGTAGAATCCTGAGCAGATGCGCGCAATTTGCGCACAGTTTTTCCTCGCACGAATCGCAAGACATCCGACGGCGAAACAGGCCACCGCTGGAACGGTCCGTCTCAGTTCTTCTTCCGTTTGCGGCGAGGACGCTGTGGCGGCGGCGGAGCGGACGTCTTCTGCTTTTCCTGCATCCACGAATCCAGCAGATCGCTGCGGGCGGACTCAACCGCGTCGCCGATCACTTCCGTCGAGGCGACCGGTCCCGGCTTTGTCGGCGGAACGGCGGGCCGGTCGTTCCGGGAACCCGGAATGAATGCGCCACCGGTCGCGTCCGGCCAGGGAAACCGTTTGCGCCGTTCAAACTCATCCTGCGTGATGTGGAAGTTGGTTTCAGCGATGACGGGCATGCCGCCGTACTGCGCGTATCCGGCACCGCGTGAGAGTTTAACGATATTGAGATAAGGGTTGTCGCTGGCCAGCAGAACGTCGTTGGCCGTCAGCCGGCTGTCGATGAACTGGGGAAAGGCCACGGAAGTTCGTGCCCGCGGGCTTGTGACTTCGGTGATGTTCTGCATCACGTCGATGGTTTCACCACTCGACTTGACCAGCCGTTCGCGGTCCTCGTAAGCCGACACGGCAAACCATTGTCGATATCGGCAGTTGGCTTCGATGGTGGGAATCAGATCGGCCTTCGAGGTTTTCAGATCCTGCATCGACTGGTTGGCGATGATGACTCCGACTCCCATGCTGCGGGCCAGTTGCAGCATGTATTCAATGTTGCGGGCAACCATCCGCTGAAATTCGTCAACGACAAGAAAGACCGGATGCTTTCTCTGCGTCTGCGTGGACGCGGCCAGCAGAGAATACGCGACAAGTCGTGCGATCTCGGGTGATGAACCTGGCCCGAGTGTGGCGGACAGATGGAAGTACAGCACCTGCGGCTGCGTGAAGGCGTCGCGGAAATCAATGGACGCGTCGAGCACTTCGCGTGAATGCGTCCTGGCGGTCACGTTGAGAGCTTCGAAGGAACCCAGCCGATCGAGGACCGTCTGCACGTGAACACCGGCCTTGCGAATCTCGGGATGCAGTTCGCGTTTATCGGAGGCGATCGCGACCTGCCCGAGTCGTTCCGCCAGTTCCCGAAACGTGCTTGTCTCCGGAAACTTCTTGATCGTGTGATACAGCACGGCGGCATTGGCGGAACTGTAGAAGCCTTCGCCATAATCGCTGCCGTAGGTCAGCCCGAGCGCTCCACACAGAATATCCGTGCGGACGTAATGCTCCATCATCTGAAACCACGACTGCATCAGTGGATTGAAGGCGAAGGTGCTCAGTTTTGCCTGATTGCTGAAGTGCCTCACGGGAAC
>JAQBZS010000093.1 GCA_027622115.1 Planctomycetota bacterium
AAGAGCGAGTTTTCAACACCCTAGGGCCAAGTCACCAGGCCTGGAGACCCGTCCTACGTTCATCACCACCCACTTATTGAGAAGTCACCCGCAGCTTGAATAAGTTGGTGAAATTGGGCTCCGAACGCCCCCCAAATCTGGAAAACGTAAAGCCAGACCCCAGAAAGCCACAAATCTGAGAAGGACGTCCCAGGAAAAAGCGAAGCTGAGTTCCAGGGATCGACGAATTGTTGCCCCGAGGCGATTCACGTAGCTTGTTCGCATCGAGTCGAGTCACACGGTATCCAGTTGACCCTCGTGTGTGGTGGGAGTCATCGGCCGAGCAAGGAAGCTCGCCGACTCTCACACCAAATCCGCGTGCCAGTGCTTTCCAGGATTCGCACCACACGACATTCCTTGCTGCTGCGGCACGTGATGGCTAAACGAACAAGAGTGCCGTTATTTGGCGCGGCGAGAATAATAGCACCCAAACGGCTAAGTGATCCCGCAATCAGTTTAACCCGACAAGACTCAAGTCCGATTCAAAACCGCCAAAGTCTTCACCGATGAACCGAAACAAGTTCCCCATCATTTCATGGAAGTGCGAGCGGTTCACGAAATAGAAATTGTGCTTGCCCTTGCGACGCACGTCGATCAGATCGGACGCCTTCATCAACGCCAAATGGTGGCTGACCGCTGGCTGACTTTGGCCGAGTCGTTCGCACAGACCGGTGACGTGCAATTCGTCCTCTTCTTGAAGCAGCATCATTACGATTTTCAGACGCGTGGGGTCCGACAGCATCTTGAACATCTGCGTCATCTTCCGCTGACGATCACGCGGAAAATCCCGAGGCGCGAGTGATCGTGAGGCGTTCGATTCGGTCGGTGGTTCTAAAACTGCAAGCGTCATTTTCATCTCAATTCAGTCGGCGAGTAGGATCGTGTGTGTTGAGTTCGTTTGGGAATTGGGAAGCAAACTTGACAACCCAAGTTCGCCGCATTCTACTGGGATCCCAGAAGTATTCAATCTGTGATCCTTGATTTCATGAGATTTCGTTTGCGGACGCGTTGAACGAGGAGCTGAACCACATGGCTGGGGACACACTCCGCGAAAAGGCCTATCGGCATGTTCAGGCCAAGATTCTGTCGGGCGAATATGCGCCTGGGCAGAAGATTTCGGAGCTGTCCGTTGCGAAGGAGATTGGGATCAGCCGGACTCCGGTGCGCAGTGCCATCCGGGAACTTGAGCGCGAGGGATTTCTGGAACAAGTGGCGCGCTACGGCACGATTGTCCGCAAGGCGAATCGTCGCGACATCGAAGAGTTGTACGACATGCGTCGGGCTCTGGAAGGATTTGCCGCCGAATGCGCATGCGATCGCATGAACGATGAAGACGTGGGACTGCTGCGAGATCTTTATGATCGCACCGAAGTCTTGATTACGGAGACTCGAAAGATCACCGAGCGTCCCGACGAAGACACGCTGCGCCGCTTTGTCGAGGCGGACATGCAGTTTCACGTGGTCATCTTGCGATCCACCGGCAATCGACGGCTCATGAAGAGTGTGTCCGACTCGCGGCTGTTGAGCGAATGGGGTCGATATGCCCGCCGCCCGCATCACATCGACATGCTGGCAACAGCATGGGCTCAGCATTTGACGATCTTGCAGGCGATTGAAGCTCGCGAAGGCAATCAAGCCAACAAGGCCATGTCCGCGCATATCGCATTCGGCAAGAACTTGGCGATCAGCATCTTCGACCGGATGGAAGCCGAAGGTCTTGCGGAAGAACTGCTGACCTGGAATTCGCCGCCGTCGTTAGACGCCGTTTAGTTTGTCGATTTATTGTTTTCTTGCGCGCATGACAGTTAACCAACGCTGCCTCGCCTCGCTCGACCGCAACCAATTCCACTACTCGAAAATGCGAGCATGACGCATAAGCCACGAAAAAGGCCGACCCAATTCGGGTCGGCCTTTGTGATTTCAACTCGCCGTTCAACGATTCAGACGGAAAAACTGCTGCCGCAACCGCATGACTTTGTTGCGTTCGGATTCTCGAACGTGAAGCCTCGCTTCTCCAGGCTTTCGTAGTAGTCCATCACGGTGCCGGCCAAGTAAAGCGAACTTTTCTTGTCCACAACCATGTGGACGCCGAATTGCTCGGACACTTCGTCGGCTTGAGTGTCCACGCGTGCCGAGTCGTCAATTCCCAGGCCGTATTCAAACCCACTGCAACCACCAGCCGCCAGGCGAATTCGCACGACGGGATTCGCGGGCAGCGTCGCCTTTTGCTCATTGAGTACTCGGTGGAGTTCGTCGGCAGCCTTTTGCGTCAAGATCACGGTTGGCTTTTCGGTGAGTTGAAGCTGCGGAGCGGATTGGACTTCCGTCGCTTCTTGCACTTCGGTCGCGGATTCAGTGGCGTGTTCGGTGGTGGTGGTAGACATCGACGAAGGGTCTCCATTGAATTAGGTTGCGAAACTGCCGGGCGGCAGATGTGAATCGTCAAAAGGAGAGGAGTTTCGGCCATGATCGGCTCTCCGACCGCGAATTATAGCCTAGCACGAATGGCCATCCAGTGACACGGAGGTTCTGGAAATGCGATTCACCAAAATGCATGGTGCTGGAAACGACTACATCTTCATCGACTGCTTCAATTACCCGGAACCTCGCGATCCAGGCGGTCTCGCTCGCGAAATGAGTGATCGACACTTGGGTGGCGATGGCCTGATTTTGATCGAACCATCCACATCGCAAGCCGCGCGGATGAGAATGTTCAACGCCGACGGCAGCGAAGCGGAAATGTGCGGCAACGGGATCCGCTGCGTGGCCAAGTATCTTCGAGACCATCAGCTCACGCACTCGGACGAATTCACCGTGGAAACCTTGGCCGGTCCCATGCGTTTGCGAATCGAGAATTCCAACGCAGATCTCGATCACCGATCGCGAAGTTCCGTCGAAGTCGATATGGGCTCGCCGGTGCTGAACTCATCACTCATGCCCACCGAATTGGAAGGACATCCGCCCGCGACGCAGACGTTGGATGTCGCCGGTCAATCGATCGAAGTCACATGTGTGTCGATGGGCAACCCGCATTGCGTGGTGTTCGTCGAGGATCTGAATGACGATTGGGTGCTTCGAATCGGGCCGCTGTTGGAACGGCATCCTGCGTTTCCCCAACGGACGAACGTTGAGTTCGCGAGAGTCGTTTCCGCAAACCGCATACAAGCGCGTGTCTGGGAACGTGGATCGGGGGAGACGATGGCGTGCGGTACGGGAGCCTGTGCGATCTGCGTTGCCGGGGTTCAAACTCAGCGATCCAGTCGCCACGTGGCGATCGATTTACCCGGTGGAACGCTTGAACTCGAATGGCGCGCGTCGGGCCACGTCTTCATGCCCGGTCCCGCCGTTGAAGTATTCTCCGGGCACTGGCCGACAATTGATGATGAACCAAATTCGGCTTCGAATGCGTAGCTTGGGACCATTGTCCCGAGCGGCCACGGGACAATGGTCCCGCGCGCTACCCAAACGAAAAAGCCGGCCCGTGATGCTTCACGGACCGGCTTTGTTTCACTGACTCAATCAGATTGCGGCTCCGAACTCAGTGGTTCGGAGTACCTCGTCCGATCAGTCTTGGTAGTCGACTTCGATGTAGCCGTCTTTGACGCGGACATCGACCGCGTATTTGCCGTAGTCGTAACGAACTCGGTCACCGTCGCGACGGCAAGTAATGCGTTCGCAACCACACGGCGGGACGCAAATCTTGATGGCGACGCACGGCGGGGGCGAACACGAATCGCAGCAACCACAGCGTTTCTTACACGGCTTCCAGCAGGGATCCTTGATCATGATGATCTTGGGAACGGCACAGGGCGCCATTTCATGAACATCCGTGTATTTCACGCAATTGAACAAGGGGACGCCGACTGCGGAATGCATCGGCAGGGGTTGCGGCATTGGGGCAACTTGAGCACCTTCAATTCCCGGAGCCGGTGGGGCGACGTTTTGCAGAAACAGCCCTGAAACCGGAAACAGACGCGGACCGGATGTGAAATGGAACCGATCGCCAGCGGACGCATTCGCCGCAAGTCCCGCAACCATCGAAAACACAGCAACCGTCAACAGCTTTTTCATCTTGTTTGCTCCTTCCGTGCTGCCAGGTATCGGGTGGAGAGGCAGCCCACGAAACATGATTGAACGATCTCGGATCACCGACAGAGTAACCCGCTCTACAGCATACCCCGTCATTCCACGGTTGACGCCTGGTAATGTGCGAAAACACGCTCGGCGGGGTGATTTGAGGCGTTTCCGCCAGAGTTGGGGCAAATCGTATCGAGGGGTTGCCTGAAGTCAACGTACATCCTCGCTTTTTCAACCTGCAGAAGCCGTCTATTCGTCGCAATCGCCAACGCCCATCCAACCACCCCAAGCCGACGAAGTTGCCGAAACGGAATCATCAGAATCGCGCATCGTTCAGCAATCGCCGAAGAATCCGATTGAACCTGGATTCGCAGAACGAAGAGTCGGACGGAGTTTTCCGTTTCTAGCTGTCACGAAAGCCTGCTTGCGACCTCCACGTGGAAACCGAAATTTTGGTCAACCTTCCTGTCGGGCCGTTGATTACGCTCGATACTGGACTGCCGCGCCGAGACAAAGCGTCACTCTGAATTCAGGTCGCTCCGATGCTCTTCAATTCGCTCACGTTTCTTGCGTTCTTTGCAGTGACGTACGCGATCTACATTGTGCTGACATTCCGCTACCAGAACCGTTTGTTGCTCGCGGCAAGCTACGCGTTCTATGCCTGTTGGGACTGGCGATTCCTGTCGTTGATCGTCGCTTCGACCGTCATCGATTATTGCTGCGGACTGGGAATTGAGCGATCGGACTCCAACCGTCGACGTCGCGTGTTGTTGGTGATCAGCCTGTGCGGCAATCTCGGCGTGCTGTTCGTCTTCAAGTATTGCAACTTCTTTGCGGACGGCTTGGACAACTTGCTGGGCACGATGAATTACGCGTTGGATTGGCGCATTCGAGACATCGTGCTCCCCGTCGGCATCTCGTTCTACACGTTTCAGACGATGAGCTACACGATCGACGTGTTTCGGCGCCAATGTCCAGCCACTCGCAACGTCTTGGACTTCGCATTGTTCGTCTCGTATTTTCCGCAATTGGTGGCGGGGCCGATCGAACGCGCGCGAGTGCTGCTGCCGCAAATACAGCAACCTCGCCAAATCACTTATACCCAGATTCGCGAAGGCTGCTGGCTGATTCTGCTGGGGTACTACCTCAAGGTCGTCATGGCGGACAACATGACACCGTTCGTCTCGCCGGTGTTTGCGAATCCGGAATCGGCTGGCGGCTTCCAAGTGCTGGTGGCGATCTACGCCGCAGCATTTCAAATCTATGGCGACTTCGCCGGCTACTCGAGTATTGCTCGCGGCATCAGCAAGCTGATGGGAATCGACCTGATGGTCAACTTCCGACGCCCGTACCTGGCCGTCAATCCCAGCGACTTCTGGCAACGCTGGCACATCAGCCTTTCGTCTTGGCTCCGCGATTACCTTTATATCCCGCTGGGAGGGAGTCGCGGCGGGCGATTCAGCACTTATCGCAATCTTATGCTGACAATGTTACTCGGCGGGCTGTGGCACGGAGCCGCCTGGCATTTCGTGGCTTGGGGGCTGTATCACGGAGCACTCTTGTGCGGGCACCGATTATTGCAACCCGTGTTGACTCGATTGACGCCCACCTCAAGTTTCGGTCGGAGCGTTTGGCGTCTCGCACTCGTGGTGGGGTTCTTTCAACTCACGTGCATCGGCTGGCTACTGTTCTTTGTGAATTCGCTCGCCGACATACCGCTGCTGCTGTCCTCGATCGTCGATCCGTTCGAATGGAACGGGCGATTGGGATTACTGTCGATCGCCTTATTTGCTGGGCCGGTGCTGTTGCTCGAATGCTTCCGAGAATCAGAGGTTCAAGAGTCAAGCTTCGAATTGGCGAGGTTTCCGCGCGCAATGCGCGTCTGTTGCTATGTCATGATCTTTATCGCCATCGTCTTCTGTGGTGTCCCCGATCGCTATGAATTCATCTATTTTCAGTTTTGAATTGGTGGGTCGCTATTGGCAACTGCCGCGTCGCGAGCGATTCTGGCATTGCGTCATTGTCGTGGCCTTTGCCGGCGTGGTCGCGGGTGGATCGTATGTGAAAAGTGTCGTTCGTCCGCAGAAAGCAATGACCAATTCTCATCGCTTCGCCTACGAGTCCTTATCCGACGCGACACGAGTTTTGGCCGTGGGATCGTCACGCGTCTATCACGGCGTCGACCCTCGCGAATTCCGCATATCCGCCGTGAATGCGTCGATGGGTGGGGCCGACTTCCAGATCCAAGAATCCTTATTGCGACATGCTCTAGACCGGGCAGCTCATGTGAACTTTGTGCTCTTGGAGTTTGGGCAGGTCCCGTTGGAATCACCTGGGAAATATGACTATCGCGGCGACTTTGCCGGCTTACTGGACCAGGGAGTTCAACTCGACGATCTCGATCTGTCGCGGAGCGAATACATCCAAGCGTATTTCGATCATCTCCCGTTATTCCGCTTTCGATTCGCGCCGGAGATTTGGATCGTACATCGTCGACCGGTGATCCCAGGCTTTCTGCCGACAACGCGAGTCATGTCGTCCGAAGCTGCGATTGCTCGAAATGACTCGATACTCGATGACGCGGTTCACGCCCCACATTGTCCGCTGACGACCGCCGAACGAGTGCGCCGCAATCGTCTGGCGCTGGAACGAATGATCCGTATCTTACGAACTCGCGGCATTCCGTTCGCGCTGGTGGACTTTCCGATGCATCCGCTGGTCCCGCGACTTCGCGATTATTCGCACAGTGACGCCTATGTCGGGACACTCGACCAATTGCGAGATCAAGGATTGCTGGCCGATCGGGAACATTGGGATCTGAGCGAAGCACGATTTCTGGCACCGGAGGATTTCAGCGACGAAGACCATTTGAACTCAAGCGGAGCCAAGAAGCTTACTCGAAAACTAGGTCGGCGGATTGACGAGCGTTTGCTTGAATTGAATGACGAACGCGTCGGCGGCCTTTGAATCGCGCGGCAAAATGCAGATTGAGAAATGAAAAACGTTTGATCGGATTCGTGCGACCTTTGCTGCATTCTGCATTCTGCATTTCCTCGCAACTCATGACGCACTGCGGATTTCAGAAGCTCAGTACACCCCGCGCAGCAGATGCAAACTTCCAGTTTCAGACGTTTCCTCCACACCGACTTCAATGCCCGGGTTGTCCTCAAGAATCGCGACGAACGATCGCGGCTTCAGAATCGGCTGCGTGCTGATCCTCAGAATGGCCGAGATGTGGGCTTCCATCACGCTGTTGGACATCGACGTTTCGCGGCGATGATAATACCTTCGATTCGAGAAACCGTCGAAAATGCTGCGACGGTGTTCCAGGTTCTTCGGCAGCCCGTCCGGCTCCGAATTGATAATCTGAGCGAGCGTAACGAGTTGCAGGTCTCGGGCGAGCGGCAAAGTGCTGCTCCCGTCCGCGGCCAGATTCTCGCCCGCGTAAAGCTGCCCGTCATCGCCGCAGATCACGATCGACTTGATGTTCCATTCCAACCCATTGGCCACTTCGAGGCTGTCGTTTGCCGGTGCTCCGATATTCAATCGACCGCGAATCTCGCGAGGCGTCGTGACTTGGAATTGCGTCATCGTGCGGGACGGCAGCCAGCCCGACCGCATCGCCTGTCGATCGGTCCAATCCAGCGTGCCGCCTTCGTGTTCCTGATCATCGTTGTAAATCGGGAACACGGCCGAATCGCGCGAAAACTTCAGGCCCTCGGACGGCGACATCCCGGCATACAGCGACACGCGGCTCATGCTGACCGCTTGGTGCGTGCGTTGGTCCAACAGCGTCATGCTGCGGATGCGCGAGCGGACGCCCAATCCGTGCGCGATGGTCGAATATCCGAACAACACCAGGCTGGTGACGACGGCGATCACAGGAATCGACAGCACCAGCAAATAGAGCTGCTTCCGCTTCCACAAGAACCAGTAATTCAGCGGCCCGATCACGATCGTGAAAATGCTGATCAAGAACAGGAACGCATAGACCGGAACCGTTTCGACGCCGGGAATGAGGAACTTCATGAAGTCGCTGGCGGGCGTTCTGGCAGAGTGGCCGTTGCGACTGATCCAAATGGGCCGTTGCGAGGCCGGCTCACCGGGCTCCACGACATTGGTCAACGAAGTCATCACCCAATTCCAGTCTCGCGCGGAACCCGGAAAGGCGGAATCCTCAAACGCAATCACGGTTCCCGCCCCCAATCGCAACAGACTGAACGGGTCGGCTTGCGTCCAGCGAGACTGTTCGTTCCGCTGGTCGTCTTGCGGCATGCGAACGAGATTGGGGACTTCGACCATCCGGCGTCGCCCGTTGATGACCTGCCATTCGCGGCGATTGCCGATCGGTTGATGCAACGCGATTTCCGGGCGAGATGCCGCATTGGGCACGAACCAACTCGTGGCGGCGAGTGCCTCGTCCAATTGCAGGACCTTCTTCAGAAAGGGTGATTGCACCGGTTTCTCTTGAAGCTCGTCCAGGATCAAAGTCCCGCCGGCCCGCGTCCACATCAACAGTGCTTGTTGTTGACCGCTGGGAATCGCGTTGAACGTCTCGCGCGAAATCACAACGCAATCAAGCGTCGTGTAGTCCAGCCACGACGTCGGCAGGATTTCCGCAGGCACGGTTTTGACGTCCGCCTGGCTCGCAGCTTGATGGCGTCCGGACAGAGCATTCTGGGCTCCGAACAATCCGCAACCGAGACCGCAGTTCGCTGTATTCGGAGCCTTATTGGAAATCACCAGAATCGAGGGAACGGGAACGGAATTCGAATCCGGTCGCGGTAGATCGATGCTCGTCTGGAGTTCTTCCAATTCGTCGCCGTCCTCCAGCACGTCGAGTTCACCGGAGAACCCATTCCCGACCAGCGGAACCGACAGCGAGAATTCGAGGGTCGCATTTTGGTCGGCCGTCAGCGTGCGCAGAACGGTGGGGTTGTCACCGTTCGATGGCTCGAACCGAAACGTCAAGTCGCGAGTTTCACCCAGGTTGGTGACGCGGATGCGGATCGGGAAATAGCCTCCGTGTGAACCACCCGCCCACCGCGTATCGACCAGCATCCGCAAGTCGTTGGCCATTTTCGTTTGAATATTTTCCGCCGCCCGCCCAGTCCGCGCCAGCCCGACCAGCAACGGGAACAGCGCCACTATCGCTATTGTGCGAATCGTGATGCGGCGGATTTGCGATCGGTGAAATCCCGTGAAACAACGCATGTGAAAATTCTCCGGGCTTCGATGTTTGAAGCCGCCGTGCTTATTCGGACTGGTCCAACGAGTCGAACTCGCCGAGTCCGATCACTTCAAAATATGAGTCAATGAGATGCATCAGTCTCACATTTGCTCAATTCGAAGTCGACCGCCAATCCGAATCCGTTTCCCAAAACGAATCTTGAAGTTGATCGCCGACCCGTCGAATCACCACGGCGACATCGTCCGAGACCCGCCCCCTTCCCCCTCCGAGTCCCAACGATTGAAGGCCGGACATCATGTTTTCAAGATCGGTTCCAGATAAGATTCAACGGACTTGCCGGCCCAACTCACTCGTGAAGGATTGACTCATGACTCGGTGTATTAGCGTTGCCGCATTGTTTGCCGTCTTGCTCAACGCACTTCCTGGAGCCGCAGACGTCCGACTGCCGAAGATTCTGGGCTCCAACATGGTGCTGCAGCGCGAGAGCGAAGTGAAGATCTGGGGTTGGGCGGATCCCGATGAAACGGTCGTGGTGACCGTGGATTGGCTCGACTTCCAATCGACCACGAAAGCCGACGCCGACGGCAATTGGGACGTGTCGCTCAAAAGCGGAAAGCCGGGCCGACCACACGTCATGACCATTGCCGGAAAGAACCGCATCAAACTGGAAGACATTCTGTTCGGCGAAGTGTGGCTGGCTTCCGGACAGTCCAATATGGAGATGCCGTTGATCAAAGTGTCCGGCGCGTACACGGGCATCGAGAATTCGGCCCAGGAAGTCGCCAAGGCCAACTATCCGGAAATCCGACTGTTTCAGGCCGGCAACTTCAGCAGCAAGACACCGCTCGACGACGTGGAAACCGGCATCACCATGTATGGCGTTCCGCCCGCCAAGTGCCGGTGGCAAGAGTGCTCGCCGGAAACGGTTCCCACATTTTCATCAACCGCGTACTTCTTCGCCCGAGAATTGCACGAGCAGTTGCAGGTTCCGATCGGAATCATCGACTCGTCTTGGGGAGGCACTTCGGCAGAGACCTGGACACCGGCGGCGGGTTTGAAAGCGCTGGGACTTACGGCGGAGCTGGAACAAGCCATCAATCTGGCACAGAAACCGGATCAAAAGATTCCGTCTCGACTGTACAACGGCATGATCCACCCGTTGCGAAATTTCAAGATCCAAGGGGCCGTGTGGTATCAGGGCGAAGGGAACACGCGTCGGGCGGATCGATATCGCGAATTGTTTTCCACGATGATCACTCAGTGGCGAGAGGCGTTTGGGTACGACTTCTCGTTCTACTACGTGCAGATCTCGCCCTTCAATTACGGCGGACTCAATGCCGCGTTCCTTCGTGAAGCTCAGTTACAAACCATGTCACTGCCGAAGACCGGGATGGCGGTGACGATGGACATCGGGAATCTCCAAGACATCCATCCCAAGAACAAACAAGACGTCGGCAAGCGTCTGGCTCTGTGGGCGTTGGCGAAGAACTACGGCAAGGAAGTCGAGTATTCCGGGCCGATCGTGGGGAAAAGCGAAATCCAGGGCGGGAAGATCCGTCTGAGTTTCGAGCACACCGGCGGCGGTTTGGCCACAAGCGACGACAAGCCACCGTCGCACTTCGAGATCGCCGGCGCGGATAAGATTTTCCATCCTGCCGTGGCCACGATCGATAAAGACGTGTTGATCGTTTCGTCGGACAAAGTGGCCGAGCCTAAAGCCGTGCGCTACGGTTTCTCCAGCCAGGCGATGCCGAATCTCATCAACGCGTCCGGCCTGCCGGCCAGTTCATTTCGCACGGACAAGTGGTAGATTCCAGTTTGTCAGGCTGATTCTGGCCGCCCACCGACCCACTCGTGTCTTCAGACTGCGACGGAAGAGAATTCAACATGCCCACGATTACGTTTGATGGCGAACCCAAATCGAATGCCGCTCGTGAAACCATTGGCACCAAAGAACCTGTGGCGTTGAGAACTTTCACGCCGACTCTGGCCGTGTTTGCCAAGTCGGCCGGCGTGTTTCATTGGACCCCGGAAGGACGGCGGCTTTACGACTATTCGTCCGGTGTCTTGGTCGCCAACCTAGGTCACAATCCACGCGGCTGGATGAAGCGATTCGCCGGCTATTTGGGCTGGTATCCCGAATTGATCACGGACGATGCTCAAACCGATGGCTATTTCGAGGGCGTGACGCTCACCGCGTACAACGCCGTGACGGAAATCGAAAGCCAGGCTGTCGAGAGACTGCTGGCGAATGTGCAATCGTATCCGGGCGGAAACCGGCTTAATGCGGTGATGTGGGCGGCGTCCGGGTCCGAAGCCGTGCAGAAGGCGCTCTGGGCCTGTCTGCATCGCGATGAATCTCGCGACATGATCATCGCCACACGATTCGGGTTTCATGGCAAGAAGGGCTTGGCGGGTGCCGTCACCGGCACCGAACACGATCATGACCGCGATCCACGCGTGCGGTTCATCAGCTTTCCCAGACAGGAGATCGACGACGTTTCCAAGTACGGCGAATCGCTGGATCTCGCCAAGTATCGGGCGGAGTTGGATGCACTTTGGAACGAACACGGCAGCCGGTTGAACTGCCTGATCACCGAGCCCTATTTGGGTGGCGGCGGGAGCTATCATCCGCCGGGCGAATACCTGCGGATGCTGCACGCGTTTTGTGCCGAACACGATATTCTATTCATTCTCGACGAGGTCCAATCGAACTTCGGCCGCACGGGCTGCATGTATGCCTTCGAGAAATACGGCATCGAGCCCGATTTCGTGTGTCTCGGCAAGGGGTTGGGAAACGGTGTCCCGGTCGCCGCGGTGGTCGGACGAGCCGACATCATGAGCAGCCTCAAGTACGGCGAGGCTTCCGATACGTGGAGCGCCAATCCAATCTCATCAGCCGCCGTGTTGGCAACGCTTGACGAGTTCGAGTCCACCGATGTGCTGGAAAACACCAAACGGCTGGAAGCCATTTTTCTGAAGCAACTGCCGACTTTGAAGCGCAGCGGAATCATCACCAAGGTCCGCGGCGAAGGCCTGGTGTATGGCATTGAATGTGGCTCAGTCGGAGACGTCCGGGCCGAAGATGTCGCGAACGACGTCGTCGAGGCGTGCTATCGAGGCGAACCGAACGGTGGTGCGATCCATTTGCTGGGACCGTTGGCATCGACGGTCATTCGAGTCAGTCCGCCGATGACGATGACGGAAAACGAAGCACACGATTCGCTGGCGTTGTTCGGTCGAATCCTCGACGGATTGGCCGCTCGGTATGCGGCCCAGTAAAAACTCGATTACGAATAACTTCCGGAAAGTAGAAAGTAGGCCGGAAGAAGCTTTGCGCAGTTCCGGCGGGCTGTGCCGGAACTGCGCTAAGTAAGCTTGTTCCGGCCTACTTATCTTCGAGAAATACGGCATTGAGCCCGATTTTGTGTGTCTCGGCAAGGGGTTGGGAAACGGTGTCCCGGTCGCCGCGGTGGTCGGACGAGCCGACATTATGAGC